>WQZZ01000029.1 GCA_009780485.1 Defluviitaleaceae bacterium
CTATAGGTGGCAGCTCTGCCCGTTAGGGTGGTTAAAGCCATTTCGATAAGGTTTGTGTTCAAATTAGCTTGACCATATAATGCCAAAGCAACATTTGGCAGATTTCCTGAAAATATACCAGCAGGAATGTAGTGCCTGTCATTAATAAAACTGGAAACTAAGCGAGTTCCAGCAGCTGGACCATTTGCCACAAACAAAGCACCGTCTATTTGGTGCAATTCAACGGAGAATGTGCCAGGACGTACGATAGGGGTAATGTCAATACCAGCATCTCTACTAAAACGCTCAGCAACATACGCACCGTTAATGGAAAGGGTGATAGTGTGGTTAGCTTGGTTCCAAGCTACGTCAGCTCCATAAGCTTCCGCCACACGACGCAAGCCAAAGTAAGCTTGACCATTGTGAATTTCAACAAGCTGGGCAAGGCTACTAGCACCAGCAAAAACAACATCATTAGGTACATGTACCGTTTGGGCAAAAGCCACAACTGGGGTTGCCATCATGGCGAGACCCAGCAAACTTGCAATTATTCTCTTTTTCAAAGAATTTTCCTCCTTTGGGGATAATATTTTTCCAGCCCGACACTCTCGGACAGGTCTTTAGCTATTATACCAAGCTCACATAAAAATTACAATACCATTTTTCAAATTTTTTGAAAAAAGTAAAATTAGCCCACAAGAAAAAAATATATGGTGACAAATTATATGCAACTCTGCAACAAAACCACCGCCTACGGTTAATTTTGAACATTATGAAGTAGCATATAACAAAGCATAAGCCCATCAACAAGAAAACTTTGGAAAAAAATTTTTCAAAAATTTCAAATTTAAGATTGCAATTTGGTGCAAGATATATTATAATAACATCATCAACACTATAATCGGGAAACCGATTACAAACAAATAGGGCATCCTGCCCAATACAAAGGAGGACTTCTGAAAATGAAGAAGACAAAATTGCTTGGCGTTTTTTGTGCCACGGCGATGGCGGTCGTTCTTGCTGCTTGTGTCTATGATGACATTCCTGGTGGCAATGTTCAAGTGGAACCGCCTGTCGTGGAGCAAACAACCGAAGCAAACAACCTGCCAACTGCCACGGCAACATTTACGCCAGGCACTCAGACAATCACTGTGCCAGCATCTGCGGACCCTGCTGCTAGGGCAACCGATGGTACAGCTTACAGCTTAACAACGCCAATTGTGATTGAAGTGGTTTTCGGTGAAAACCAAATCGAGAACATCACCGTTGTAAGCCATGGTGAATCTTCCTATGGTAGCCTTTGGTATCAAAGAGCCTACCCAATGGTGCTTGACCAAATCTTGGTTCACCAATCAACACAGGCGATTGATACACCAACTGGTGCTACTGTAACCAGAAACGCATTTATCCGTGGTGTTGAAGAAGCCATCGTTGCTGCTGGTGCATCTCCAGAAGCTCTAACGCCACAAATCCCAACTGCTCCTTTAGCTGGAGACCGCTTCATCCCAGGCTTCCATGAAATTGAAGTTGAAGCTAGCACACTTGACATTTGGGGCAACCCATTGGTTGAAGGTGTCGGACGTGCGGACACAATGGTTTACCATCAAGAGGATTCTTTGAACCTTCGTGTGTCTGTTGGCAGAAACAGCTTCCACGTTCATGTTGGTGGTTCGCACCAAGTTGGTTCTCATCCTAACACAACCCATGGTGAGAGTGTTTACGCTTTGCCAAATGCCGCTGGTCTTGCAGAGCTTGCAAACCCTGAAGGTTTTAACGACCTAATTGGTGGCGGAACTTGGGGTGGATGGTGGTTTAGACAAGCCGCACATCATCTTGCAAATGACTTGCAAACAACCCAATGGGCCCGTGAAACCCGTGATGAGCCTGTAGGTGCTGGTATCGACGTATTTGTTGGTGCTACCCCATCTGCTGCTGGTGTTCTTCATGGTATAGAAACGGCTCTTAACCAAGCTGGTGGTACTGGTAAGGTTTATCCAGGTCCAGCAATGGGTTATGGCATTTACCGCAATCCAAACAGCCCAGATGCCGCTTTGTTTACACCAGGCGACCACGAAATGCTTATCCTTGCCTATACAAACAACGATTTTGACGGCGTTGGTGACATCCGTGTTGTCTTCACCCTTGACCGTACGATGCTTCGTCGTATTCGTCTTGAAGATGCTTCCTTCCCAAGCCTTGGCACAAGTGGAGCTGCGAGTGGAAACCTATTAGGTGGAGATTTTGCCACTGTATACAACCCATGGAGAAATGAGCTGTTCAGAGGTATTGCTATAAATGCAAACAACTTCCCAGCAATGCTTGAGTTCATCTATGGCATGGAGCCAATTGAAGGATTTGAGGATATTTCTTCTGAAATCTTGAGGTCTTTGAGATATGTTCTTCAAGGTGCAAACCAATAATAATGCTTCGTTTTTAATAGGGGGATATGCCCCTATTAAAAATACAAACCCTTGATATTTTTTTCACAAGTAATACTCCTTTGTTTGGATAAGTGTTGATGAAAACTTACAAACTTTGACATTGATAATAAGAACCTGCATGGTGATAATAAATTATCACTTGTCGGGTCTTAATTATAAAAAGAGGGCATAAAAATGCTCTCGGAACATAAAAATACGGGCTTAAAGCCCGAAAATAAAGGGAGGAAATTCAAATGAAGAAAAAATTGCTTGGCGTTTTCTTCGCTGGAGCGATGGCTGCCGTTTTGGCCGCTTGTGTTTATGATGATGCAGGTGTTGCTGTCACTCCACCAACACAAGGACAGCAACCAGCAGCAACTGGTGAAGTGTTGTTCCCAGCTATCACAGGCACGCAAACAATCCGTGTATCTGTTCCTTATGGTGAAGTGAGAAATCACGATGGCTCTTTGACTGTTGGCAGACTTGAGGAGCAAGGTGGCACAATGTGGGGTCCAGAATCTGTGGACGCACTTGCCAACGCCCACGCTTTCTCTAACCAAGTTGACAGTGGCGAAAATTTTGCCCCAATCGTGCTTGACGTTACTTTTACGCCCCATAACATCGCCGACATCCGTCTTGTTTCTCATGCAGAAACTTTGGGCGTTGTAGGTGCTGGCACAAACAGTGGTGTAAACTATGTAGCCATGGTTTACCCAGCTTTGACAGACCAAATTATTTTCCATCAATCTACCCTTCAGCTTGATGCGTTTTCGCACGCTACCATCACTCGTAACGCTATCGTTCGTGGTGTTAACGATGCTATCGCTGAAGCTGGCGGTAACCCGAGAGAGCTTGCTCCAATCAACCAAAACGCAACCACCCCACCAGCGGGCGCACGTTTTATCCCAGGTGTTGCACACATCTATGTTCCTGCTGGAACTTATGTAGTTATGGATAACACTGCGAATGTTCTTGATATTCGTGAGATTACTCCTGAGCTTGCTCTTGAGCTTGGCATGAGAAATGCTGAAGGCGGAGCTGTAAACGGTGCTATTCAAAGCCATGGTGTTTTGCATAACGGTTTCCGCAGACAACCTCATCCTTCAATTGATGAGCGTCTTGGTTTAGCTGAGCCACGTGCTGACTGGGCTGCTAACAATGCAGACCATGCTCAGTTTGCACATTACATCCATGCAGACACCATCCCAGAGGGAACCCTTGCTGCTGGCAACCAAGGCTTGGCAACGGCTCTTAACCAAACTTTTGGTTACAATGTTTCCCCAGGCGATGCTAACCCACGTGCAGGTCTTCCACGTGGTATGTGGATGACTGTTTCCTTCGGTTTTAACACTTTCTGGATTCAAGAGCGTGGTACTCGTGTACAAGATGACTTTACTGGTCTTGTAATGGGTGGACATGGCGAGACCCAAACTGGTGGTTTTGCTAACCCGCACAATATCGCTATTGGTGATGAAGGTACTAGCATACACGCTAACTCTCTTGGTAGCTATGCTTGGTCTCAAATGGCTGTTTTCATTATGAATGACCAACAGTCTACCCACAATGCTGTAGATGCTCAAGTTAATGCAACCATGACCGCTACTGGCGCTCGTGTTGCTCTTGAGCAAGCTATGCGTAGACATGGTGCAGACGATGCAACTATCGCTGGCATGACCCCGATTTCTGAGCCTCTATTCCGTACTGGTCGTCCACAAGGCGGTTCTACGGCTAACCAAGCTGGTGGAGCAAACGGTGGCGGTACAACTGCAATTCTTCGTCCAGGTCTTTACACAGCCGACATCGGTGGTGCAGAAGTAAGAATATTGCTTGACCGTGCTATCGTTCGCCACTTCAGCATCGGCAACTCTGCTGCTATCGAAGGTTGGGACGCTGGAAACTGGACTGAATTCCAACGCAATGTATTGTTTGCATATGCTGAAAACCCAGAAGCTGGCACAGGCGGAACAGTTCGTCTTGAGCGTTTACAAGGTGTTGAGTTGATGGCTGGTATTGCTCCAGAAACCGCTCAAGCTATCCTTGACTTTGTTGTTGACACCATTGTTGCTAACGATGTAACTGCTGAGCATAGCAACCTTAACCGTCTTGGTGCTAGCAGCGGCGGAACTGGTAGAGACAGACTTCCAGCAACTCCAAGCATCACAAGATAATTAACAACAATCATAGCATTAAAAGAACAACCCTCTTGTGGTTGTTCTTTTTTTGTAGAATTATTGTCTTCGTACAATACCCTACTTTTTGTTTTAATTTGTGGGTTGCTAATATCTTGTAATTAATGGTACAATGGTTATAACGACTCTTAGGGGTGATTTTGTGCGTAAAAAAGAGATGATAGCCATGCTGTTGGCGGGTGGACAAGGTAGCCGTTTGGGTGTTTTAACCAAGAACAAAGCAAAGCCTGCTGTGGCTTTTGGTGGTAAATATCGGATAATCGATTTCCCTATGTCCAACTGTATAAATTCGGGGGTGGACACGGTGGGGGTGCTTACGCAATATCAGCCCCTGCAACTTAACCGCCATATTGGGATTGGTATTCCTTGGGATTTGGATAGACGGCACGGTGGTGTAACGGTTCTTCCGCCACATATGAAGGCGGGGGAGGAAGAGGGTAATTGGTATACGGGAACGGCAGATGCCATTTACCAAAATATCAACTTTATAGACAGATATAATCCTACATACGTTCTCGTGATTTCTGGTGACCATATTTATAGGATGGATTATGGCGAAATGCTCGCACGCCACAAGCAAACAGGGGCAGATGTGACAATCGCTGTGCTGGAAGTGCCGTGGGAAGAAGCTAACCGTTTTGGAATTATGAACACGGACGAAAACGGAAAAATACATAGCTTTGAGGAAAAGCCGAAAGAGCCAAAAAGCAATCTAGCAAGCATGGGTATTTATATCTTCACATGGGATATGATGCAGGCGGCTCTTTTGGAGGTGCATGAAGATTATGCCGATATGGATTTTGGTAAGCACCTTATTCCCGAATACTTAAAACAGAACAAAAATTTATATGCCTATCCATTTAGTGGATATTGGAAAGATGTTGGCACAATTGATAGTTTTTGGGCAGCAAACATGGATTTAATAAAAACCGTACCAGAATTTGATTTGTATGAGGACTTCGCAAAGATATATACCAGCAGTGAACACCAGCCACCCCAATTTTCTGGTGCAAATTCAGACATTAGGGCAAGCTTGATTTCGGAGGGTTGTCAAGTTTATGGTACTGTGCATAATTCTATCCTTGGGACAGATGTTCATGTGGCAGAAGGTGCTATAGTGCGGGATTCTATAATAATGGAGGGTAGCGTTATACACGAAAATTCCGTCTTAGAAAAGGTGATTGTGGATGTAGGCTGTGTTATTGGTAAAAACACCCAAATTGGAATTGGTGAAGATATTATAAATGAAGAAAAGCCTAAAATTTACAACACAGGGATTACCGTGGTTGGCGAAGGTTCGCAAATACCTGAAGGGGTTGTCATTGGCAAAAACTGTGTAATACACGGGGTGACAACTGCCGAGAATTATATAGATGGCAAACTGGAATCTGGCGGTACGCTGGACTTGACGGAGGAGGTGCAAAAACCATGCGAGCAGTAGGAATAATCCTTGCAGGCGGACAAAGCGACAGGTTGCGGGAGCTTTCAGCGGTGCGTGCAACCCCTGCAATGCCCGTAGGTAGCTGTTATCGTGCCATTGACTTTCCTCTTAGCAATATGGCAAACTCTGGCATACGCAAGGTGGCGGTTATCACCCAATACAACAGCCGTTCCCTTCACGACCACTTGAATTCCTCTAAATGGTGGGGTTTCGGGCGTAAACAGGGTGGTTTGTTTGTCCTTGCACCCTTCTTGTCTAAAGAAGGCAATTTCGGCTTTCGTGGCACAGCCGATTCTATCCACCAAAACATATCTTTCTTAGAACGCTCCAAAGAGCCGTATGTTGTTATCACTGGTGGCGACGGCATTTATAAGATGGACTATAATGCGGTGCTAGATTTTCACATACAGCGTGATGCGGACATTACTGTGGTTTGCAAAGATGTGCATGGCATGGACGTAACCAATTTTGGCGTGGTTGCCCTTGGAGAAAACGGCAGGATAACCCATTTTGAAGAAAAGCCCCTAGAAGCCTTCTCCAACACAATTTCCCTTGGTATTTATATAATTAAACGTACATTGCTAATCGAGCTTTTAGGTACAATTATCTCCGAAGGGCGATTTGATTTTGTGCGGGATATTGTAGAACGATACCGAAAAAGACTGAACATATACGGATTTATGTATAATGACTATTGGGCGGTAATAAATTCTGCCCAGTCGTATTTTAACATTAACATGGATTTTTTGCGTACAGACATTCGCAATATGTTCTTCGCACAAGAACCCTTTATCGAAACCAAAAACAAAGACGAACCGCCAGCCAAATACAATGCCCACAGCCAAGTTAAAAATTGCTTGGTTGGTTGCGGTTCTATTATTGATGGTTTGGCTGAAAACTCCGTGCTTTTTCGCCGTGTTAAGGTGGGGGAAGGGGCTGCGGTTCGTAATTCTGTCATTATGGAAGGTTGTCATATATATCCAGGGGCTATTGTTGTAAATGCAATTTTGGACAAAAACGTTAAGGTTTTAAGTGGTGCTGAAGTTATTGGAGGGGCAGGCGAACCAAAGGTCATTATGAAGGGTAGTGTTGTATAGTAATAATACACGGTATGGCAGATTGTTCCTAACGGATATGCACGACATAACTTTATTATATACGGTATACACTTCACTATGTGTTGGATAACTTTATTTGGTAGGGGCGGGCATTGCCCGTCCCATTTCTGTTGGCACTATTCTTTGGGGTTGTACGGTATCGTCTGTATAAGTGGGACGGGCAATGCCCGCCCCTACCATGGTGTGTTTGTCCAACAAATGAGTGGTATGTAGTGGGGTTAGAAGTGTTATTGCAAAAAGTTCCAATTATTTTCAAAAAAAGCTTGACAATTACATAAACAGCCTGTAAAATATAAATAAGGGCTAAGGCGACAGCCAAATCCCTACATATTACTTTGTAAATGACTTGTATAAAGTTGCCTGTCTGGCACAAATTCTTGGCAGAAGTCCAGACAGGCAACACCGTACAAGTCCGTCACCAGACCTGAGATAATTCTATCATCTCTAAGGTCTCATTGTCAAGCATAATTTGCCTTGACACAAATTAGAGAGGAGTTATTAAACATGGAAACAATTCCAAGAAGATTGGACGATTTAGGTAAGATAATATTACCTAGCGAACTAAGAAGAAAACTAGGTCTAACCCTAGACCCATCTCCAAAAGTAACCATAACAAAACTGGATGATGAAACACTAATTATCCAAAAGGCAAAAGTAGGTTGTGTGTCACCAAACACAAAAGAATTAGACGACATAGGTCGCCTGCATCTAAACAAAGAATTAAGAGAAAGCTTAGGATGGGACAAAAACACCCACCTAGGCATAAACGATGATGTGATGGTTATAAGACCATTAACACCAGAACAGATAGAACAAGTAAACAAAAAGCAGAAAAGCGAGGAAGCCCTCGTATAGTGGGATAATTCCCAACAAAAATAAGCCTTGCCATTTGTGGTGGCAGGCTTATTTTTGTTACCCTTCCACAGAGTGTGTGTTATGCGGTGTGTGGTGATGGTGCGGATGTGGATGCGGATGAGGGTGAGGACGTGGCTGAGGGTGAGGGTGATGATGGTGTGGATGGTGCATCAACAACAACATAAGCAACGGCAACATATTGCCACCGCCAGGACGGTTGCCTCCTAGTAGCATCATCAACAATAACGGCATCATGTCTTTGTGTCCATGGGGATTGTGCATAATTTCACCTCTAAAAATACTTTTCCCTAGTATTTTATGGTTGGAAGGGTTTGTCACATTCCATGGTTATTTGTATCGTTAAAAATTATTTTTTTACAAAAAGGTGAAGAAGTTCCAGTTTTGTAACAGCACGATAAACATTGCAGAAATTATAGCGGTTGTAATAAACAGTATTTTGCTGCCCTCTTTGCTTTTCCATTGCCAAATGCCACCAGCCAATGACAACAACATTAACCCTACAAAAATCCAGTTTAGCCAGATGTAAATTGACATTTCTGCCAATGTTCTGTTGCTGTTAAAGGCGAAAAGCAAAGGTTCAATTGTAGAATTGATTGTCATAGCCGTGCCTGCCAGCATCATGCCTATTTGGAAGCGGTCAAAGTGGGTGCTTGGCTTCCGTTTTTTGCGACGAATGATAAACACAACAAACATCACAATTGGGGCAAGAAGGAAGAAGCCACCACCAACTATATAAGCGATAAGGCTGGCGACCAAAATGCCCGTTGTGCGCCCTTCTGGGCGTATTGTATAGTCAAAACCGCCAGCGTCCATTATCTGTACAGCAACGCCGTCTTCCATGCGAAAATGAAGTTGAGGAAAAACCTGCCCGACGAACGGTGCTTCTGATGCGTCATAAAGGGTAAATATGTGCGGGGCAATTTGTCTGTAAGTGGCAGAACCCCAACCTTCCAAGGAAAACTGAATTGTATTTGCGTCTAAAGCGATTATGTCAGCTAATGGTGTCATTAGTCCCGCGTGGCTTAAAACATCCATAAAGTCACCGTAAGTACGTCTTGCGGTTATAAAGCGTCCCTCGAAGGCTTCAGCATTGGGTATCACGGCATTATAATATGATGACGCTGGTGGTTCACCCAAAAGCAGTTGGCTTAAAGCGGTTATCAAATTGGACTCGCCAGATACATTGGTAAGTATGGCAAACCCAAAACGCAACTCTGGGACAATGGTTAAGTTTGCACTAAAACCTGGTCGGTTGCCGCCATGTCCAAAAGCTGGGTATGCACCTCTTTGTGGCATAAAACCATGGTGGGGTGTTGGGCGGTTTGCGGGGTCTGGGGAGCTGGATGAAAACAGGGTTTGTAGGGTTTGGGGATTTGTGAATAATTCGCCAGACTGCCCTGCTGGCGGGGTCAGTGCCTTAATAAAATGTGCCAAATCTTCTGCAGTGCCTATCATACCGCCAGCGGGGTAAGGCGTAACACGATATACAATTGGTTGGTGGTTAAAGTTGCCGTTTCCGCCATTATATCCATTTGCCATATCCGCTAAAAATGCGGTGTTGTTCATTCAATAAGGTAAATTCAAAGTGTTTTGCATTCCTGTTGGCAAGAGGACACCGTCCCGCTCAAAAGTAGCGTATTCTCTACCGCTTACGTGGGCAACCGCCATCGCCGCCAGAGCCGAACCCCAGTTGGAATAAGCTGAAACCTCGCCAGGGGTGAAGATTTGATTTGGCTGGGTGGCAAGCAAGGTGTATTCTAGTGTGGGTATGGGGTCTGTATGTATGGTGACACCCATTACAACCTCTGCAAAACCGCCTGTGTGGTTCATCAAGTCCCGCATGGTTAAGGGTTTTTCAAATGCAAAGCTGGGTGGTAGATAGTTGGTGATGTCACCATCAAGGGTCATCAAGCCTTGCTCCGCCAACTGCATGACGGAAACCCAAACAAAAGGTTTGTTGACGGATGCGTATAGAAACAGGGTGGTTGCTGGGTCGATGGGAGTTTGGTTTTCGATGTCAGAAAAGCCAAAACCACGGGACAGCAGAATTTCGCCTTCGTGGACAATGACAACCGCTGCACCTGGGACTGTTATGCCTATGTGTTCATCCATAAGCCTTGCAATCTCTTGTTCCATCTGGGTGAAGGTTAATCCGCTGGGGGTTGTGGCTTGCTCCGCACCAAAAACAGGCATAACAAAACTCGTCAGTATAACCACTAACAACAAACTTGCAAAAAATCTTTTCATCATGTAAATCTCCCTCAAATAATTTAATAATTTTATTGTACACCGAATGGTGCTTGTCCACCAGTGACAAATGTCACTATTTTTATGTACGTAAAAATTTTTATTTTGTATGATGGGTGCTTTCACAAGGAAATGGTTGACGAAAGTTTGCCTTTGGTTTATACTTGTCCTAGAGTATTGTTGATGAGGTGGCTTGGAATGGAAGAAAAGGCTTTTGGTAAGGAATTAGCCAGTATTGGCACGGTAATGTTATACAGGGTTAATGTGGCGATGGCTGTTTTTTTGATTTTCTTTAATGCCCAGATTTTTGTGGGGGTATTGCTCGATGATTATTCGGGTTTTCCTGTTTGGACAACTTGGGTTTTGTCTGCTTGTGTGGTTTATGGTTTTGTTGCTGTTAATTTGATGATAACACGGGTTCGTATTTTTGCTAATGGTATGGAATATCGAAGTCTGCTTCGTCGCCGTTTTGTTGCCACACAGGATATTAAGCACACGGAATTCGCCCGCAGGGATAAACTTCGGATGCGTATAACCATACGCATGAAAGAGGGTAATCCCATGGTGTTAAACACCGCAAAGTTCAAGGACAATCAACCCCTAATAGATTTTTGTGCTGGTTTTAAGAAAGAGGATAAATAACTATGGGTAATTTTCTTAACAGGTTTGTGGAAAGGTCAACGCTAGTTAGAAGCTTGGTATTTACAGCGATTTTTGCGGTGTTTTTCCTTTTGATAAACTTTAGCCCCATAGGTGTTGCGGGACTTTTGGAAATAACAGGCGGAGCAAATATCCTTGATTTTGAAGTTGCATTTACCTTTGAAAGGGCATTTGAGGTCTTGTATGCCTTAGGCGAAGATGGGCGACATTTTTACCTGACAAGGATTTTGCCGCTAGACTTTCCCTTTCCTGCTTCTGTGATGCTTTTCGGTATGGGCTGGATTGGTCTGCTACTAAAGCACATCAATACAAAAGAGCGTTACAACTTACTGCTTTTGCCACCCGTAATGTTTGCTTTATTTGACTGGATAGAGAATGTAGGCATCATTGTAATGCTGAACAATTTCCCAGACTTACCTGTGTGGGCGGTTTGGATGTCTAGCGTGGCTGGCGTTATAAAATATGTTTCTGTTCCCATTACTCTCGGGGTGATAGCCGTCTTGTTTGTTATATTTTGTATTCGTCGCAAAAAAGAAGCTTGAAAGGTTGAGCGGGTTGCGTTATAATTGATTTGAAAACAAATTTCTATAATATACAAAAGGAGAATATTAAAGATGCAAAAGACCATGAAAGCAATTGTAAAAGCCCGTGCCGAGCTTGGCGGGTTGGAAATTAAAGATGTACCCGTGCCAGAAATTGGCCCAAATGATGTGCTGGTTAAAATGCGTAAAAACGGCATTTGTGGCACAGATGTTCATATTTACAAATGGGATGCTTGGGCGCAACGGACAATTAAAACCCCAATGACCCTAGGGCATGAGTTTGTTGGTACAATTGAAGCCATGGGTGCAAATGTAACTGGCTTTGAAATTGGGCAGTTGGTTTCTGGCGAAGGTCATGTGGTTTGTGGCAAGTGTCGTTGGTGTATTACAGGCTCTCAACATCTTTGTCGTGCCACCAAGGGCATTGGCGTAAACCGTGACGGTGTTTTTGCCGAATACGCTTCCATCCCTGCCACCAACATTTGGATTTGCGACCCATCAATCCCCGAAAATGTGCTTGCGGTTCAAGACCCGCTTGGCAACGCTGTCCACACGGCATTTTCCTTCCCGCTAATTGGAGAGGATGTGCTTATTACAGGGGCAGGGCCTATCGGTCTTATGGCTGTGCCGATTGCCAAAATGGCAGGGGCAAGAAACATTGTTGTTACGGCACGCCGTGACGCACCCCTTAAAATGGCTATGGAGCTGGGGGCAACCCGTACCGTAAACATCCGCAACGAGAAAATAAGTGATGTTATGGCGGAACTTGGCATGACAGAAGGTTTTGACGTGGGCATGGAAATGTCTGGTAGTCCAGATGCCTTTGCTGAGATGGTCGACTGCATGGCGAATGGCGGTAAAATCGCTATCCTTGGTATCTTTGCCGATGATGTTAAAATCGACTGGGATAAAATCATTTTCCGCATGATAACACTAAAGGGCATCTATGGTCGTGAAATGTATGACACGTGGTACAAAATGACTGCCCTGCTTCAATCTGGTCTTATCCCGCACATTGAAAAGCTTGTAACCCACGAATTCCATTACAGCAAGGTGGAAGAAGCCTTTGCCGCCGCCATGGGACCAGAAGCTATCAAGGTTGTGCTTAACTGGGATTAAACCCATCGAACTAAGGAGAGAGAAATATGAAAGTTAGTCCATATATCTTTTTTGATGGCAACTGTAAAGATGCCATTGCCTATTATGAAGCAATTTTTGGCGTTAAGGCTCAAATTATGCCAAACCCAGAGGACGACAGCAAGGTTTACCATGCCCAAATCCCCATCGGGGGAGACTTTATCATGTTTTGTGACTCTTATGACCCCGTAAAAACAGGCAACCATATGATGATAACCATAAATTTCACAGAGGACGAGAAATCTACAATCACATCTGCCTTTAATGCCCTATCTGAAGGTGGCGAAACTTTGATGGAATTAGCAGAAGTGCCGTGGAGTAAATACTTCGGTCTTGTGATTGATAAATTTGGTATCAAATGGAATATGTGTCAAAGCTAATATAAAAAGGAGAGATTAAAATGAAGTCTGCATACACACATTGGGCGGCACTTGCCCAAGAAATTAAAGACAGCGGTTTATGGAAAACCGAGCGTATCATAACCACCCCGCAAGGTGCGGAAATTGACACAACGGCAACTAAGGGCGTTATAAACATGTGTGCCAACAATTACCTAGGTTTGTCAAACAATGAGGATATTAAAAAAGCTGCGGTTGAGGGTATTGGGCGTTGGGGTTATGGATATTCCAGCGTACGTTTTATCTGCGGTACGTCCCAGCTTCATAAGGATTTGGAGCAGAAGCTTTCAAATTTCCTTGGCATGGAAGATACAATTCTTTACAGCTCCTGTTACGATGCCAACGGTGGACTGTTTGAAACCATTTTATCCGCTGAAGATGCCATTATCAGTGACGAGCTGAACCACGCCAGCATCATTGACGGTGTGCGTCTTTGCAAAGCTATGCGTTACCGCTACAAAAACAACAACATGGAAGAACTAGAAAATTGCCTAAAGGATGCCACCGAAAAAGGTGCAAGAATTAAAGCGATTGTTACTGACGGCGTGTTTTCTATGGACGGCACAATCGCAAATTTGGTTGCGGTTTGCGATTTGGCTGACAAATACGACGCAATTGTTATTGTGGACGACAGCCATGGCGTTGGCGTTATCGGCGACGGTCTGAAAGGCGCACACGAATACTGTGGTGTTATCGAGCGTATAGACGTTATGACAGGTACTTTGGGCAAAGCCCTTGGTGGTTCGTCAGGTGGTTATACCACGGGCAAAAAAGCCATCATCGACATTTTACGCCAGCGTAGCCGTACTTACCTGTTTTCCAACACCCTTTCACCAATTATCGCATCAGCATCCATCAAGGTGCTTGACATGGTGGAAAACGACAAGGATTTGGCTGGTCGCCTAAAAGAGAACACCGCCTATTTCCGCCAAGGTCTAAAAGACATTGGTTATGACATAATCGAAGGCACCCACCCAATTGTGCCAATTATGACCTACGATGAAATCAAAGCGGGTCAACTTGCCGAAAAGATGCTGGAAAAGGGTGTATATGTAATCGGCTTCTTCTTCCCTGTTGTTCCACGTGGAAAAGCAAGAGTGCGTACACAAGTGTCCGCCGCCCACACCCGTGAGCAACTTGACCATGCACTTAACGCTTTCAAGGAAGCAAAAGCAGAGCTTGGTATATAATACAAAAACCCCGCAGGTAGTAGTATATGCGGGGTTTTTGTATATCATGGGGTCGTTATCAAAATGGTGTTAGTTGTGCTATCCCAACCAACATTGAAACCTAATATCTCACCCAAATCCCTCAATCTAAAGAAATTATTTCCATGGATTTCAAGAGTTTGCAATAAAATTGCATCTATTGTATCTAAAGATGTTGGGGAAATCGTGCTAACGTCATGTAGCACACCGGTACCACTTACTAGCGGTTGGTGTACAGATAGTTGATTTGGTTGCAACACATAGCCGCCAGTAAAATGAATCAAATTAGAATGTGCTGATGTGCCACTGAGAATATATGACATGCTATGCCACCCGAAGAAGTTGTTGCCACCTACGTTATATGCTGGAATTTCAAAACCTCTGCCATTTACTAGGATGTTGGCAGTTGCGGCACTTGCTTCTACTGATAGGTCTATCTCAATAATTGCATTGTTCCAGCTTCGAGGTCCAAGAAAAACCTGTCTGTTGCCACTTGTTCTAATTTCTAGCAAACTACCATGCCAAAGTTGAGGAATATTCAAAATAAAATATCCGTCAAAAGTTCTTTCTATTGAAAAAGGTAGGGTTTCGCTCCCTCTTTCAAATGCCTCTCGCTCTGCGGTTATGGTTGTTTCAACCCAATTTGTCCCTTGCCATCTACCGAGTGTGATTTCTTGACCGAAATACCGACCGACAACTATGGCAACCCAGTCCACAGCACTGGTTGATATATTGCGGACATTTGGGTGTCCTTGAAAAATGGAGCCACCGTTAATACTTGTATATTCGTATCCAGAATGACCAGTATTCCCTAAAGAAGGCTCCAGAACACCAGTGTTGCCACGTGCCTGAGTGAATAAAGGACTTATAGTACCTGGTCTATCACCCCTTGCACTCCTGTGGAAAGCGACAAAATCGCCAGTTGGGAAAATTAGTCGCATTTCAATATCGATGTCACCAACGAACACCAATTGGTCTCCACGCTGTAAAGATGCACGTTGGTTTTGTGGGTCATATGTCAACAAATTAGCTCCAAACCCTATCATTTCTGCTCTTGGAGTAACGTTTGAAAACATTCCGTCACGTTTTATGTGTACGCCAGCACCTTGTGGACTTTCGTGCCATTCCCCTGAGGGTTGATTTGCCATAATGGTAATATCAAAAGTTGATATTATACCCACCATTAAAATAAGAACCACAAACCCTGCCGTGATTCTGCCAATGAAACTCTTTCTTTTCATTTCCTCACTCTCCTTCTGCTCTTTTGAGCTTGACTAATAAGCCTAAGTGAGGTAAAATTATCACTAGGCTTGTAGAGGCCGTTCGGGACACACATATCGACTACGTCTGCAAAACAAGTGCGATATGTGTGTCCTTTTTGCCCTTTGTACCCCATAACCATATCATAGGTTGCTGGTTTTGTCAACAGAAAAATGAAATAGACCAGATGATTTATGAAATACCCACGATTATTATGGAAACGCTTACTACTCAGCCTTATAACGGGTTTGGGTTTGTGTAGTTCTGTATAGTCGATATTTTTCTGCTTATGCCACTACCGCTCTATCAGCACCGCAACCCTTCCATTGGAGCGATATACCACACCAGTGTTACCCAAAAATCTGACACCATCGGAGGTAAAGAGGTAGAAGTCCGTTTCAATCACGCCGACCCCTATGCTGACGGCTTCTTCCAACAACAGTGTTTTTCTGTGTGGCTCTGAATTCATAAAGTCTTGAACCACTTGCTCAGGGCTGATAACATATGCGTGTATGTTATCAATGGCTCTGGATACACCAAATAGATTTGCGATGTTTCGGTGGTTTCCGTATACGGGACTAATATGGCTATAGTAATGTAAATCCACCATGCCCTGCGATATAAACCTGGCAGACTTCATGGATAGCAAATTAATGGGCAAGGGTGGCAATCCATTTTCCGTTCTTTTGATATTGATAAGCCTGATTACTTCAAGTTCAAACGCATTTGAACCTCCCAGAGCATGGAATTCCCAAATCCAAAGACTTAGTGTGGTATCTGATACAGGCTGTTCTGTTAAGGTTATAGTGTGACGGGTGCTTAAATGACTTGGTGCAGCTTCAACCAAATCCCTAAGTTCTTCACACGTAAAAAGTCGCTTAAACTCATTAAAATGACTAGGCAAATTCCATGACGTTTTATTGCACTCTGATTCGCTTGGATTTTGAAGCTTTTCTTCTTGTGCATTGATGCCTACGGATGTTACAAAACCGAACATCAACACCATTATCAGCACCTTTATTGACGCATATACTTTTTTGTTTTCTCTCAAAACACATTCCCCCTTCTTAAAAATAAAGTGGACAGTAACTCATTATATGCACAAGCCTAAAAGTGGTTCATGCACCACTGTAAAACCATCTTACCAATACCTTTCATAAGCGGATTTTTTTCGCTAGGGCTTGTAGTATTTAGGTTTTCGTGTTACAATTAAGGATAACACTTTTTGAAAGGCGGGGTTTTGTGGAAAGATTTGAGATTGTGTCTAATTTTAAGCCTACTGGCGACCAGCCGCAGGCGATAAATACTTTAGCGACGGCATTTGAAGGGGGCGACCGCTTTGGTACGCTTTTGGGCGTGACAGGTAGCGGTAAGACGTTTACCATGGCGAATATTATCCAAAGACTGCAAATGCCTACCATTGTTATGGCACATAATAAAACCCTTGCCGCTCAACTTTATAACGAGTTTAAGGAGTTCTTCCCCAACAATGCGGTTGAGTATTTTGTAAGCTATTATGACTATTATCAGCCAGAGGCTTATGTGCCTTCGTCTGACACATATATCGAGAAAGACAGCGCAGTAAATGATGAGATTGACAAACTGCGACATTCTGCCACGGCGGCAATTGCCGAGAGGCGGGACGTGGTTATAATTGCTTCGGTTTCCTGTATTTATGGTCTTGGTAGTCCTGTGGACTATAAAAACCTTGTGGTGTCCCTTCGCCCAGGCATGGTAAAGGACAGGGACGAGATTTTACGCAAGCTTGTTGACATACAGTACAATCGAAATGACTTAAATTTCCAGCGTGGCACATTTAGGGTGCGGGGGGATGTGGTAGAAATTTTTCCAACCACCAGTGACTCTATTGCCTATCGGGTCGAGTTTTTTGGGGACGAAATCGAAAAAATTTCAGAAATTGATGCCTTTACAGGGGAAGCACTGGTGACACGTACCCATATTTCTATCTTCCCTGGCTCTCACTACGTTACCACGAAGGAGAATTTGGAGCGGGCAATTGCCGACATTGAAGAGGAGCTTGCAGAGCAAATTACCCTGCTAAAAAGTGAAGAAAAGTTGATAGAAGCCCAGCGGATTGCCCAGCGTACACGCTATGACATTGAAATGATGCGGGAAATGGGCTTTTGTAGCGGGATTGAGAATTACAGCCGTCACTTGGTGGGTGGCAAGCCTGGGGATACACCACATACCCTACTGGATTATTTCCCTGACGATTTTTTGGTTATCGTAGATGAAAGTCACGTTACCCTGCCCCAGTTTAGAGGTATGTACAACGGCGACAGAGCGAGGAAGGAAACATTGGTAAACTTCGGTTTCCGCTTGCCATCAGCCCTTGACAACCGACCCCTTCGTTTTGAAGAATTTGAGAAGAAAATGCAGCGGGCTTTGTTTGTGTCTGCCACCCCCGCCGCCTATGAGCGGGACAATAGCCAACTTCTTGCCGAACAGATAATTCGCCCAACAGGGCTTGTAGACCCCGAAATTTCCGTACGCCCCATAAACGGGCAAATTGATGATTTGATAACAGAAATACGCAAAACCAAAGACGCTGGCTTTAAGACGCTGGTGACAACCCTAACTAAACGCATGGCAGAGGATTTGACGGAGTATTTGCGGAACAGTGGAATTGCCGTCCGCTACCTTCACTCGGACATCAAGACATTAGAGAGACTAGAAATTATCCGTGACCTTCGCATGGACGTTTTTGACGTATTAATAGGTATTAACCTTCTTAGAGAGGGACTTGACATACCCGAGGTTGCCCTTGTTGCCATTTTGGATGCGGACAAAGAAGGCTTTCTTCGCTCTGAGACCCCGCTTGTGCAGACCATTGGGCGTGCTGCCCGTAATTCCCACGGGCGTGTTATAATGTATGCTGACCGTGTAACCCGCTCCATGGAATATGCCATCAGTGAAACCATGCGTCGCCGTGCCATTCAGATAAAATACAACGAGGACAACGGCATAACCCCCCAAACCATCACCAAAAAAATCCACGACATTATCCAAGCCACCAGCACCGTGGAGGATGATAAGAAACAAAAAGGTGGCAAGCTGGCAAAAGACCCCGAATCCATGAACCGAGAGGAACTTATAGTTCACATTAAAACCTTGGAAAAAGATATGAAGCAAGCCGCCATGGATTTGCACTTTGAGAGGGCAGCACAGCTTAGAGATAAGATATTCAAAGTTAAGAAACTGCTGTAGTTTTCGTAAATTACTTAACGAAAGGAAAAAATATAATGAACTATCAATTGTTTCCTCGTTCCCGTGGAATGTCTGAAGAATTGTTATCTATCATAGAGTGCTTCGGAGGTGTGAGCGATATTATCAAGTCACCCGAAAATGAATTGAAGAGTGACGATGTTTTGAGGGTGTTAAGAGTTCCACTTGAAGGCTTAGGGTTTCGTGTTGAGAAAGGTAAGAGTGTTGACCGCAAAATTAAGGTACCTGTATTGTTCGGTCGCAACAATAGTATTGATATGGAGTATAACGCTGACGCTTGGAGTGCTGATGGCAGAATAGTTATTGAGGTTGAAGCGGGAAGGGCAGTTGATAATAATGCTTTTCTAAAAAATATTTTTCAAGCTTGTTTGATGCACGGCGTCGAATATCTTGTCCTAGCAGTGCGTAATGAATATCGTAAATATAATCGTGATTTTGATAAGGTGTATAGGTTTTTGGAAACTCTGTATTTGTCTGGAAGGATACAGTTGCCACTCAAGGGAATTTTGTTGATAGGATACTAGTGTGTAGGTGAGGATAATATGTCAAAAGATAAAAAAATTATAATCAAAGGTGCAAGAGAGAATAATTTGAAAAATGTGGACTTGGAAATTCCAAGGGATGCCATGGTGGTGTTTACTGGGGTTTCGGGGTCGGGCAAGTCCAGTTTGGCGTTTGAGACGTTGTATGCCGAGGGGCAAAGGCGTTATATGGAGAGCTTATCCAGCTATGCCCGCCAGTTTTTAGGGCAGATGGAAAAGCCTGATGTGGACAGCATCGAAGGGCTTTCCCCTGCCATTTCCATCGACCAGAAAAGCACTAACCAAAACCCCCGTTCTACCGTTGGTACTGTCACGGAGATTTACGATTATTTGCGTTTGTTGTATGCTCGTGTGGGTACGCCCCATTGCCCAAAATGTGGCAAGGAAATTGTGCGACAGACCATCGACCAAATTGTGGATAAGATTTTGGCTTTGGAAGAAGGTAGTCGTATTCAGCTTCTCGCCCCTGTGGTTCGTGACCGCAAAGGCGAGCATAAAACCGTTTTGGAGGATGCCAAACGTAACGGATATGCCCGTGTGCGGGTGAACGGCACGGTTATGGAGCTTGACGAAGAAATAAAGCTTGACAAAAACAAG
>WQZZ01000030.1 GCA_009780485.1 Defluviitaleaceae bacterium
ATATCTGGTAACACTGTACTTTGCAACAATGTACTTGGTAACACTGTACTTGGTAACACTGTACTTGATAATGTCATGCGTGGTAACTCTGTGCATGACATTACCATGCGTGGTAACTCTGTGCATGACATTACCATGCGTGGTAACTCTGTGCATGACATTACCGTGCGTGGTAGGGGCGGGCATTGCCCGTCCCAGTCCGCAAGACGTGCCCCAAAACCCAACCAACCCAAAAAGGAGACTAAAACCATGAAAAGACTTTTCACAAGCCTACTACTAATCCTTCTAATAACAATCCCCACCCTACCCACCCTAGGAGCAGAACAACCCATAACCCCCAGCGGTCTAACCCAAACCCAAATGGAACAACAAATAGAAACCCTAATATCAGAACACATAGGCACATCCACCCCAGGCGCCGCCCTCGCCATCACCCACCAAGGCGAAATAATCTTCTCCCGTGGCTGGGGCTACGCCAACACCACCACCCAAACCCCCATAAACCCCGCCACCACCATCTTTGAACACGCATCCATAGCCAAACTTTTCACATGGACAGCAGCCAAACAACTATCAGAACAAGGCTTACTAAACCTAGACGCACCCATAACCAACTACCTGCCCGGGGCTTTCATCTTTGACCACCCCTTCACCATGCGCAACCTAATGAACCACAGCGGTGGCTTCGCCGATGTCATAATCGACATGTACCCCTTAACACTAGACTACCTACCAACACAAGAAGACTTCCTCCTATCCACCCAGCCCCCGCAAATCTTCATCCCCGGCACAGTTTCAGCCTACTCCAACTGGGGTACAGGGCTTGCAGGGCTTGCCCTCGCAAACGCCAGCGGTATGCCTCTAGCCAACCTGCTAACCCAAAACATCTTCGAGCCAGCAAATATGCACAACACCCTAATAGCAACCCATCACTTCGACAACCAAGCCCTCCAAGCCAACCGTGTACAAGGCTACGCCACCACATCAAACAGCTTCAACCCCCTCCCCTCCGCCTACGTGATAAACTACGGCTCTGGCGGTACAAACGGCACAGTAGAAGACCTAGCAAGGTTCATAATAGCCCTAACCCCAGCAGACGGGCAACCCAGCCCCCTATTCACAAACACACAAACCCTACAAGCCCTACTATCCCCCAGCTCCCTTAACCACGACACCCGCCCAGGCACACACCACGGCTTCCAACACTTCTCCCTCGCCCCGCCAACCTTTGGACACGGTGGCAGTATGCCCACCACTTCAACCTTCCTAGGCTTCACACCAGAAACCCGCTTCGGTTTTGCAATCATGGCAAACTCAGGCAACGTAGGCGACCTTTTAACCGACACAATGAGGCTTCTACTAGGCACACCGCAAACCGTCACCCCCACAGCTAACATCAACCTACCCAGCACCGAAGGCCTTGCAGGGCGTTACCTAACCGCCCGCCGTTTCCACGGCAACTTCCTAGAAGCAGCAGCATATATAGGTGCAGCAGGTATGCCAATCATCACCATCACCCCACTGGACGATAACCGCATAAACCTAGCCTTTGGCGGTGGCAGGGGTGCAAATGTGGTCTACATCCAAACCGCACCCTACACCTTCCACGTCTATGACGCTGGCGACTACCAATGGCTGGCAAACTCCCTCCCAAGCGTACAGTTTCACGCAGAAGACGGCACAGCAACCAAAATACTACTACCCGCTGGCGACATGATAGCCCTAGAAGGTATGCGAACCATGCCCTTCCTCGTCACATACTCCGTCATCACAATTGCAAGCGTGGCATTTTTTATCCTTGCCCCACTGGTACTTTTGGTGGTATACTTAATCAAACGCAAAAAAGGGGCAAGCCCCACCCACTTCGACCTTTTCACCACAGGTCTAATACTGTCAGGCACAGCCCTCGTAGCCAACAACCTAATGATGCTACTTCGTATGATGTCAAGCTTCACCCGCATGGCATCAGAACTTCAACCCCACATCCTGCTAAACTGGGTTTTCGCCATAACCACCGCATTAATGCTTGCAGGTGCAATCTGGAAATGGAACACAAAACCAAAAGGCAAAACCCTTTTCATAACAACCGCCATCATCTCAACCATGCTAATCATAACACTACAAAACTGGAACTTCTTCACCTTCCTATAAAAATCGTATGCAGGCAAAGGGCGACCAATGGTCGCCCCTACCAGCATTACGCAACATGACAAAAACACACAACAGTATTCACATTAATGTGTCGCACGACTTAATACAAACACCAACACATATGACAACGTCATGCGTGGTAACGTCATGCGTGGTAGGGGCGGGCATTGCCCGTCCTTGTCCGATTGACGACAACCCACTAACCAAGCATCTTTTCCAAATCAGCCTCTGGCGTAGAAATCGGTGTAAGCCCAAACTTCTCAACCAACACACCAAGCACATTCGGCGATAAAAACAACGGCAAACTAGGTCCAATATAAATATCCTTAATACCAAGCGACAACAACGTAAGCAAAATACAAACCGCCTTCTGCTCATACCAAGAAAGCACCAACGTAAGCGGCAACTCATTCACATCACAATCAAAAGCACCCGCAAGCTGAACAGCAACCTGTATAGCCCCATAAGCATCACTACACTGCCCCATATCCAAAATACGTGGAAACCCCCCTATCTCCCCTATATCCAAATCATTAAAACGAAACTTACCACAAGCCAGCGTAAGCACAACCGTATCCTTAGGGGTTTGCTTCACAAAGTCTGTATAATAGCTACGCCCAGGCTTTGCCCCATCACAACCACCAACAAGGAAAAAATGCTTAATCGCCCCACCCTTAACCGCATCAATAATAGCAGGTGCATTGTCCAGCACAGTCTGGCGACCAAAACCCGTAGTAACAGAAGTCCCGCCATTAATCCCTGTAAACTGCCTGTCTTCCGCAAACCCACCAAGCCTTATCGCGTGTCCAATTATCCCAGAAAAATCCTTATGCCCATCCACATCCGCCTCAATATGCTTCATATCAGGATAACGCACAACCGATGTTGTATAAACACGGTCAGAATAACTCTCCCTTGGTGGCATCAAACAATTTGTCGTCCAAAGCACAGGTGCAGGCAAACCATCAAATTCCTTTTGCTGGTTTTGCCACGCAGTGCCGTAATGACCCTTCAAATGCGTATACTTCTTAAGCTCAGGATAACCATGTGCTGGAAGCATCTCACTATGGGTATAAACATTTACACCCTTCCCGTCCGTCTGCTCCAAAAGCATCTTCAAATCACGCAAATCATGCCCTGTCACAACGATAAACGCACCTTTCTCCACCAGCATCGACACCTCTGTGGGAACAGGATTTCCATAAGCCCCAGTATTAGCTTCGTCAAGAATCTCCATACACCTAAGATTAACCCCGCCAAATTCCATCAGCAAACCAAGCCATTCATCCACCGAATGTTCTTCACCAAGTGCCGCCATACCCTTTATAAACCAAGCATCCATCTGCACGTCACGCTTACCCAGCACCCGTGCATGATGTGCATACGCCGCCATACCTCGCAAGCCAAACAAAAGCGTAGAACGCAAAGAAACCACATCCACATCACCTCTAAACAACTCACTGGGCTTTATAACCTCCTCACCACCAACCCCTTCACGCTTCGCCCGTATCTCGCCCGAAAGCAATCCCAAAGTTGACACATCAAAACTAACATTGGTAATCGTCGTAAACAACCCATCCACAATCAAATCCACACAAGGCTCACAACTTTTATTTCTATCCCTCATCACCGTCGCCAAACTTATCATTTCGGCGGTCAACACATCTTGCTCATGTGCCGCATCTGGCTTTTTCCCACACGCACCCATCACCGTGCAACCCGCACCTTTCACGGTCTGCTCACATTGAAAACATAACATTGACATAAAAATTCTCTCCTTTTTTGTATTGATTTGTCGCATCAATTATAATATAATAAATACAATATGTCCGTTGCATTTGCAACAAAGGAGTGGCTTTATGAAAAAAATCTTTGACACAATAAAAAACAACCCCCTATTTGCAGAAATCGCCTTTAGCGACTTTGAAACCATGCTAAACTGCCTATCAGCAAACACAAAAACATACAAAAAAGAAGAAATAATATTACTTACTGGCAACCCCGTAAACTTCGTAGGCTTAATCCTATCTGGCGAAGTCAAAATTATAAGAGAAGACGCAAACGGCAACATCAGCATCCTAACAAAACTAACCACATCAGAAATATTCGCCGAAACCTTCGCCTGCGCCGAGATATTTCACAGCCCCGTAACCGCACAGGCAACAGAAGAAACAGAAATCCTATTCATCAACTACAACAAAGTTATCACAATATGCCAAAACGCCTGCGTTTTCCACACACGGCTAATAAAAAATATGCTTAAACTAATCGCAGACAAAAACCTAATCCTCAACCAAAAAATCGAAATACTATCAAAGCGAACAACAAGAGAAAAAATACTCTGCTTCCTAAACCACCAAAGAAGGGCAACAAAACGCTTCAACATCCCCTTCAGCCGTGAAGAAATGGCAAACTACCTATGCGTTGACCGCAGTGCAATGTCCATCGAACTGGGCAAAATGCGTGACGAAGGCTTAATCAACTTCAACAAAAACCAATTTGAAATTCTATAAACACCATTGCCCAATAAGCACCATTAATGCTATACTAAATAAACACCTTGCCTTGGTAGGGGCGGGCATTGCCCGTCCCAGTCCGACTAACAACACCATCCCCAAAAAAGGAGAACAAAATGAAAATCTTCCGCTGCCCCGTCCACGACGTTATAAACCTAGACATGGGCAACCCCACAATAAACAACCTAATAATAAACCTAATAGACAGCCCAGAATTCCAACGCCTAAGACGCATAAAACAACTAGGTCTAGCCGACTTCGCCTACCCAAACGCCACCCACACCCGCTTCGCCCACTCCCTAGGCGTAGCCTACCTTGCCAAACGCATGATAACCCAAATCCTCTCCCTGCAAGGACAACCAACAAACAACAACCCCCAAATAACAGCCTTCTTCGACCAAATAAAAAAGGACGCACCCCTAACCGTAATCGCAGCCCTTCTCCACGACATAGGTCACGGCATACTGTCCCATGTAACCGAAAACGTAATCGGCATCCACCACGAAGAATGGACAAAACGCATAATCCTAGGCGACACAACCATAAACCACCTACTAACCCAGTACGACCCCACCGCCCCTAGCACCGTCTGCGACATCCTATCATCCGCCCCCACCCACCGCCACTCTGCCCGCATAATCGACGGCACAATAGACGTAGACAAAATGGACTACCTCCTAAGAGACAGCCACATGACAGGCTCTGGCTACGGTCGTTTTGACCTAGAATGGCTACTAAACGTCCTAACCGTAGGCATCTACCAAGACCGTGCAGTAATCGGACTAGACGAAGGCAAAGGACTGTCCGTAGCCGAAGACTTCATAATGGCAAGGATATATATGCTAAAAAACGTCTACCTACATAAAACTAGCCTAATAGCCCAAAAAATGCTAGAACTCCTATTCAAACGCCTATCACAAATAAACACCAACCCCTACCCCAACCAAGCCATGGAAGCCGTCTTCAAAGGCACTGCCACCCTACCAGACTTCCTGTCAGTAAGCGACGAACACTTCCAAATCCTACTATCAACCCTAACAACCAGCACCGACCCCATCCTAAATAACCTAGCAAACGGACTATACCACCGCAAACTATACAAAGAAATCACAGAAAACCAATTCCACAACTCGCCCCCATACCACGCCTTTCAAATCGACACCTCTACCACTGGCAACAAAATGCAATACCAAGCAGGCAAAGATGAAATCTTCTTGTTCAACAAAAAAGGACAAGGACAAGAACTCCTAGAACTCTCATCCATCGCCCAGCTAACCACAACAACCCCCACAATCTACGCAGGTCTACCCACCCAATAACACCATCATATAAGAACACCATCGTAAACCGAACAAGGACGGGCAATGCCCGCCCCTACCTAATATCAACATCACCCATGGTCGTAACAACCATAATTGTGGTAATGCAATAACGTTCGTGGTAGGGGCGGGCATTGCCCGTCCCCGTCCGATTGACGACACCTTCCACCCCAAACCCCAATCACCTCGGCTCTGGGTCATCATCCAACGTAATAAAATAATCATAAAACGGCATCAAAAACCTATACCCCGCCACAATCCTATCAACCAACCCCGCCGAAAACACCACATCCCCATGCCCCTCATTATGACAACTCAAAGAAAAATTCTTACGATTAAACCACCCCTGCACCCTCTCACTAGGAGCTTGCTTAACCCTCTTATACTCCTCCCCACCAAGCACAAATTCCCCCTGCCCAGCAATCGGTGCAACAAATCTCTCAAACCCCTCAGGGTCCCTTTCAATCCTAGCCCTAAGCTTCGCCATGGTAACAGGCTTAGCATGATAATACCCCAGCCCATAACTCCACCCATCAGGATAAATATCAAACCAAAAAACAGGCACAAAACTCCAATCATCCACAGGCTTTTCAATCACAAACCACATAGATGTCTTATAAGGCTCGCCATCCCGCACCCGCCTAGCATCCCGATATATCCGTGAAACCTTATGCACAAACCCCCGCTCACCAAACTCCGCCATCACCTTCTCAAAAACATCCCCAGCCAGCGCCTTCAAAGGCACTTCAAAACACCGCTTAAACCTTTCCTTATTCTCCTCAAACCAAACTTTATTATTATTCATCCGCAATTCCCACATAAAGTCAATTGTTTCCTGTGTAAAACCATTAAACATCCTAAATTTCTCCTTTTTTCGCAAAAAACCTCTTGACAACCCTAAAATTTTATCGTATACTGGTTACAGTTCTAATATATTTCTTCCAATCGGGGTACTGTAAAAAGTGCTTACCTGACCATTCTTCGCAGGATTAGCAGGCAAGCACCACCCGACCCCGATAACAGGACCTAAGGGATATTATATCCTACCTTAGGTCTTATTGTCAAGCACTTCTTCGACAACAAGGATATAGGAAAGGAGTGATGCCCATATGGAAAAGAAATTTATCAAAGAAAGAGTTATTGATGAATTAAACAGAATTGTTCTTCCTTCAGATGCAAGAGACCTTCTATGCCTAGAAAAAGGCACGAAAGTCAACATATTTGTCGAAGGCGAAAGAATTATCATCGAAAGAATTGGAGAACCATGCCCATCCTGCGGGCGCTAATACCAAAAGGCGACCACATATAGGTCGCCTTTTTTATGTTGTTAAGAAAAGTACGTAAAAACGGACAAGGACGAGCAATGCTCGCCCCTACCACCAACAAACCAACACCCATAACATCGGCATCAAAGACACGACAACGCCACGGTATAACGGTATCGTGGTAGGGGCGGGCATTGCCCGTCCCAGTCCGATATGCACCAACTTCAATACCAACCAAAATCCTAATGATGCGGATACTTAGCCATCAACTTAGCAACCCTATCAGCCGCCTCGCCCTTCTTACCATCATAATCCTTAATAGTAATAGCAATAATATCAGCAATCTCGTCCATATCCCCTTCATTCATCCCCAAGCTAGTAACAGCAGGCGTACCCAAACGTATACCACTAGTAGTAAACGGACTTTGCGGGTCAAAAGGAATGGTATTCTTATTACAAGTCATATAAATGCTATCCAACTGCTTTTCAGCAACCTTACCAGTAACATTCATATTACGCAAGTCAACCAAAACAATATGGTTGTCCGTGCCACCAGAAACAATATTAAACCCACGGTCTATAAGTCCCTTAGACAACGCCTGTGCATTAGCCAGCACCTTCACACAATAATCACGATAACTTCTATCCAAAGCTTCCTTAAAAGCCACAGCCTTAGCAGCAATAACGTGCATCAACGGCCCACCCTGCGACCCAGGGAAAACCGCCATATCAACAGCCTTTTGATGCTCCTCTTTACACATAATAATCCCACCACGTGGACCCCTCAAGGTCTTATGCGTAGTAGAAGTAACAAAATCAGCATAAGGCACAGGACTTTGATGCAAATCCGTAGCAACAAACCCAGCAATATGGGCAATGTCCGCCATCAAATAAGCCCCAACCTCTTTAGCAATTGCCCCAAACTTCTCAAAGTCAATGGCACGTGGATAAGCAGAAGCCCCCGCAACAATCATTTTAGGCTTATGCTTAATAGCCAACTCCCGCACCTCATCATAATCAATACGTGCATCTTCCTCACGCACCCCATAAGGCACAATGTTAAACCACTTCCCGCTCATATTTACAGGACTTCCGTGGGTCAAATGCCCACCATGCTGCAAATTCATCCCAAGCACCGTGTCACCTGGGTCAAGTGCCGCCAAAAACACAGCAATATTAGCAGACGCACCAGAATGTGGTTGCACATTAGCATGGTCAGCCTTAAACAGCTCCTTCAAGCGGTCAATCGCCAAATTCTCGACAATGTCAACCTTCTCGCAACCGCCATAATAACGCCTACCAGGATAACCCTCCGCATACTTATTTGTAAGCGGACTTCCCATAGCCGCCATAACCGCCTTAGAAACAAAATTCTCAGAAGCAATAAGCTCTACATTCTGCTTCTGGCGGTCAATTTCCTGTGTAATAGCATCTGCCACGGCTGGGTCAGCCTGCAAAATTTCCTTAAAATCGTACATCTGTGAAACCTCCGTAGTTAAAAAGTTTTTATCATAATTTAATTATAATACAGCAGCCAAACCATTGCAATAGCAAATTACATCTGTACCAGCGAAACCTTATCCCTGCCCGTCTGCTTGGAATGATACAAAGCCTTGTCAACAGCATCAATAAAATGGTTTATAACCGCATCCCCAACAGGAACAACAGAACCCACACCAATACTAATTGTTATGACTTCCCCATCCCCCAATATAGGTTCAAAGTCAAACCCTCTAACCCCAAGGCGAATTTCCTCTGCAAGCACCTCCGCACCTTTTGGGTCGGTTTCAGGCAATATAACAGCAAATTCCTCACCGCCCCACCTTGCAACAAAGTCATTACAACGCTTAGCCTTGTTTTTAATAATGCAAGCCACGGTCTTTAACACCTCGTCACCCTTCAAGTGACCATAATTGTCATTGCAACGCTTAAAAAAGTCTATATCCAAAAGCATCAACCCCAAAGGCATACCAAGCTTCAACGCCCTTTGCCATTCCTCATCCAAGGTCAAATTAAACTTTCTACGGTTTGCAACACCCGTCAAGGCATCCGTAACACTTAAATACTCAATCATCCTCATTTGGTTAATAATTTGCATATGGTTGCCCACCCGCAAACGCACCATCTCTGTGGTAAAGGGCTTGTTCATATAATCCACCGCCCCAAGACGCAGACCCTTAACCTCATCGGGAATACTATCAAGCCCCGACACAAAAATCACAGGTATGTCACGGGTTTCTGGCTCTTTTTTAAGTGCGGTAATCACCTCATAACCATTCATACCAGGCATAATAATGTCCAGAAGAATAATATCTGGTAAAAGCTCCCCAGCCACCTCCAAGGCATCAAAACCATCCCTCGCCACATAAACCGTATATTTGGGCGATAAAATTTGGGACAAGGCAGACACCATGGTTTTGTCATCATCCACAATTAAAACTGTGTTTTGTCGCTTCTGTGCTTCAGGGAATAAGTTTGTCACATCGTCGTCCACCCTTCTTTTAGTTGTTGTAATGTCGCTAAAGCGTCCTTAAAAGCAAAAGCGTCAATAAGCTCTACCAGTTCTTCCGAATCTGGTAGGGATTTTAATTTAGAAATCAAATTAACACTGCCAGCGTTGCGGGACTTTAGAAGTACCTCCAACTCCCCAATAAGCTCCTTAATTTCTTCTGGGCTTAGCGGCATGGCTTGTCCATCCACATCAGTACGGGACACTTCCTCCTCGTAAACGGGTTCAAGCTCCTCCAAAACCGCATCAAGCTCCATTTGCAACTTACGCATGGTTGCCGACGAAACCTCTTTCACATTCTGCCCGCTTCTGGCATCTGCACGCAAAGAACTTTCCAATTCCACCGCAACCTGTTGCAAATGGGTTTTCCCCAAAATGCCAGCAGAACTTTTAAGGGTATGTGCCAACCTATAAGCCAGTGTGGTGTCCCCATTCCTCAATGCCTCCTCCAGCTTATCATAAAAGTCTTTGTTATCCTTCACAAAACTAACGGTAAGACCCTTAACAAGGCGTGCATCCTCGTCCTGCTCCGCATTTGAAGCCAAAACCCCATCTTGCAATAGACATTCAATATCTTCTTTTCGGTCATCAATAGGTGTAAAATGTTTGTGCAACATACTCCACAGCTCCTGCGTTGTAAAGGGTTTACCCAAATGCCCAACCATCCCCGCTTCTTCGTAAGATTCCACATTTTCAGACATCACATTGGCTGTCAAAGCCACAATTGGGGTTTCATATCCACTTGCTATAATTCGCCTAGTTGCCTCTATGCCATCCATGACAGGCATATGAATGTCCATCAAAATCAAATCAAACGGATTTTCGTGGGCAATGGCATTGTTTAGAACCATCTCCACACCCTCTTGCCCATTGCGGGCAATGGTACAAGCAAGCCCCACCCTTTGCAAATGGTCAGAAATAAGCATTTGGTTCATCTCATTATCCTCACAAACCAAAACATGTCCAACAAAATAAGGTTTTTTACTAGTCATCGGCATAACCTGTTCTTCAACATCCGCCCCATCCACCGTTTGAAGTGTAATAGCAAAACTAATAGAAGTCCCCTCCCCCACTTCAGAGCGGATATTAAGACCACTACCCATAATTTCCAAAATACCATTTACAATAGGCAAGCCCAAACCAACACCACCATGTTCTCTAGTAGCACTAGAATCCGCCTGCATAAAAGGCTCATAAACCCTGTCAATCTGCTCCTGCGTCATACCAATTCCCGTATCAGAAATTTCGATATACATGGTCACACTGCCCTCATGCTCTGCAAGCAAAGAAGAAACAACCTTCACACTTCCCTGATGTGTAAACTTAACCGCATTGGAAATAATATTAACCAAAACCTGACGCAGGCGTACGGCATCCCCAAAAAGCAATTTACCCTCAGGCAAAGCCTCCACATAAACATAAAAATCCAAATTTTTCTCCAGCACCGTAGGAAGCACAAGGTTCTTACATTGGTTTGTCAACTGACCCAAATCAAAAGCAACTTCTTCAAGCACAATGTCACCAGACTCAATCTTAGACGCATCCAAAATATCATTAATAATCTGCAAAAGCCAATTGGCATTCTCGCTAATCTTCTGCAAATAATTGCGGGTTTTCGGAGACACATCCGCCTCCAAGGCAAGCTCAGAAAAACCCACAATACTATTCATAGGCGTGCGAATTTCATGGGACATATTCGCCAAAAACTCCGACTTAGCACGGGAAGCCTCCTCCAGCCGTTTTTCACCTTCCCTACGCTCCGTAATATCCCTAGCAAGCCCCAAAAGACCATAAACTTCCCCATTGTGTATCATCGGGGTTTTAATGGTCTCAAAAATCCTATTCCCATCCTTACCAGGCACAACCTCGTCCAAACGCACGGTTTTCCTCTCGGAAAGAACCTTTAAGTCAGCATCATTCCAAACCTCTGACATATCATTTCCAACACCAATTTCAACGTCATTTTTACCAACAACATTATCCAACTCAAACAATTCAAGAAAACTTTTGTTGGCACGGGTGTATCTCAAATTCAAATCCTTGCAAAAAAGAACATCAGAAAGAGAATCTACAATAGCATTAATCGTAGCCGTTTCCCTCCACAACTTTTCTTCATACTCATCCGCCATTTCCCGCAACCGCACAGCCTCTTTGCGACCCTTACGTGCCAAAACAATCAAAAGCGCCACAACAACACCAAGCAACAGCACCGCAACAAAAAACAACAACAAGCCAACACCGTCACCCACAATATAATCAATAAGCAACCTAAGACCGCTCATAAAATCCCCCACCAAACGCACTTTTCTTGCTTCCCCCATTTTACCACAAAACCTCCGACAAAATCAACCCCCAAAATAAACCGCCAAACCCCCACTAAAAATTTTCAAAAAACTCTTGACAACCATAAACAAACATGTTATACTAAAATTTCACGGGGGATTAGCGCAGTTGGGAGCGCGCTTGACTGGCAGTCAAGAGGTCACCGGTTCAAGTCCGGTATTCTCCATACACAATACACAATCGGTAGGGGCGAGCATTGCTCGTCCTTGTTCGTTTTTACGTACTCTCCCTAACAACATAAAAAGGCGACCATTGGTCGTCCTTTTTGTTATGGATAAGCACTTAGTCCGTCATGACGGGGGTCATTAAAAAAGCGACCACATAGGTCGCCCTTTGATATTAACGCCCGCAACTTGGGCATGGTTCTCCAATTCTTTCGATGATAATTCTGTCACCTTCGACAAATACGTTGACTTTCGTGCCTTTTTCTAGGCATAGAAGGTCTCTTGCATCTGAAGGAAGAACAATTCTGTTTAATTCATCAATAACTCTTTCTTTGATAAATTTCTTTTCCATATGGGCATCGCTCCTTTCCTATATCCTTGTTGTCGAAGAAGTGCTTGACAATAAGACCTAAGGTAGGATATAATATCCCCTAGGTCCTTTTTGGGTCTGTAGGTGGGTGCTTGCCTGTTTGTCCTGTGAAGATTTTGCAGGCAAGCACTTTTTACAGTACCCTATGTTGAAACATATCCAGTATACGACATAATTTTTGTGGTGTCAAGGGGTTTTTGTAAAAAATTTGCTTTTTATGTTGACATATGCTAGAATGGTGTGGCAAGTTTTGACAAAAAAGTGAGAGGTAGCTGAAAAATGAGGATTTTAGTCATAGACGGAATGGGCGGCGGCATCGGCAAGGCAATTGTGGAAAAGGTTAAATCCCATTTGGACTTCGCAGAGGTTACGGCAGTCGGCACAAACGCCATCGCCACAACAGCCATGTTAAAAGCAGGTGCAGACTTTGGTGCAACTGGCGAAAACGCCGTCATATACAACACAACAAAAGCCGACTACATCATCGGTGTGCTGGGCATAGCCTTCGCCAACTCCATGTTTGGCGAAATAAGCCCCAAAATGGCAGAAGCCATATCCTGTAGCCCTGCCCACAAAATCCTAATACCCATAGACAGGTGCAGTGTAACAGTAACAGGTGTTTCCTCTGCCCCCCTGCAAGAACATATAAATAATGCAGTAGAAAAAATTCTTGACATATCTAAAAATACATGATAAACTTAACCTAACAGCCACATGAAGTGGCATAACAATACCACGAAGGTATTCAGCCTTTTTTGTGGTATTTTTTGTTTTTGGAGGTGACTTGGTGTCAAATATCAAGCGTATGGCTGTAACCGCCATGCTAATCGGAGCAGGGATAGTGCTACCCATGCTTTTCCACATCATCCCCGCTGGGCTTGGCGGTCGCACACTGCTACCTATGCACATCCCTGTACTGCTGGCTGGACTAATAGCGGGACCCTTCTACGGCTTTTTCGCTGGGCTTATAACGCCCCTTCTAAGTAGCATGACCACAGGAATGCCCGCCGCAGGTCCTGTCCTATACAGGATGATGGCGGAACTTTCCGTATACGGTGCAGTCGCTGGGATTGCAATGCACTTCATACGCACAAAACGCACAACCCTAGACCTATACATAAGTCTAATAACAGCAATGATTTTGGGTCGCATAGTGGCTGGCATAGTCGGGGCTTTCATGCTTTTTGGCGGTGAAACTTTCGCCCTAGGGCTTTGGGTGGCTGGTTATTTCACCACATCCCTGCCAGGGATTGTGCTACAACTTATCCTAATCCCCATCATTGTAATTACTCTGGAACGAGCTAAACTCATCCCACTACGCTACCCAAAACCAAAAACGGAGGGTTCTAAATGATTGAAAAGTACTTGAAAGAACAAAAACACCTGCACCCATCCATGAAACCCCAAGATGCTGTCAAACTATGCTTTCAAGCAGCTTTCGGAGCAGAACACCTCCTAGGAGATATGGAAAAAGTCAAAAATTATTTTGACACCGAATTTGCTGGCGTACAAGAAACAGACGGCTTGCTGGCAGAGTTCATCGCCGATGATGTATGCCGTATAAACCTAGCCGTTTGGAAGAAAAGAGGACTTCCCAGCAAGGAGTTATTCGACCTTTTTGTTGCATCAGCCAGCCAAAAACGTGAAAATGGCAAGGAAACCTTTTGGAAGTACATGTCAGAAGCCGAAAAACTACCTTGGACTGATAACGAATGGCAAAACTTTGTAGAAGAATACAAAAAAGACGGCATAAGAGCCGTCCACCACAGCCAAACCTACAGGGAACAAGAACGCCCAGCCTACCGCATAATCTCTGGGCATCAACACGTAGAAAAATTCAAACGGTAGGGGCGAGCATTGCTCGTCCCATGCCTGCTGGCACTAGTGGCTTGGTTCGGACGATATTGCCAATCGAGCTGGGACGGGCAATGCCCGCCCCTACCAAGTTGAGTAAAATCACACACAATCATATTAAAATAAGGAGTGTTAAAAATGACAAAAAAGTTTAACAAGACTTTAAGTGTATTTCTAGTAATATGCTTTCTGGTAGCAATATTACCCATAACCACCATAGCATCAAACGAATACGACGGCAAAACCGTGATACTTTTTACAGGAAACATCAGAGGTGATATATCCGTACTACCTCAAATCGCAGCCATTAGGGCAGATTTTGAAGCAAGAGGTGCAGATGTAATCCTTGTTGACACTGGCAACTTCCTACAAGGCACAGAATATTCCTCCTTTAACAACGGAAGCACCATGATAACCCTAATGATTGCCACAGGTTACGACGTGGTTGCCCTAGGCAAATACGACTTCGCCTTCGGCACAGGCACAATAGGCACAGCCTTCCACGGCGACGCAATAGACTTTGGTCCACTTGGCGAACTACTATCAGCAAACCCCGAAATAACTGCCATTTCCGCCAACATCAGCGGGGCAAACGAATTTTTTCACAGTTTTTCACCCGCTGTAGAAATAAGAACCCCAAGCGGTGTTTACATCGGGTTTTATGGCATCACTGACCCCGCAACCCAAAACCATATTTTAGAAACACATTTGGCAGGGCTAGAATTTACAGACATAGGAATTGCTTCAAGAATCCAAATTAACGCATTGGCTCATAGCCACCTTGTTTTTAGGCTGTCCGACGAATTTGCCCCAGCACCAGGCACGGCAAATGCCTTCATCCTCGACAATGCCACAGGCGAATACACCAAAACAACAATAAACCTCAACGACTTCGAGCCAAATCCCGACATTAGAGCCGTCGTAGAAGAATTTAGAGCCGTCGTACACGAAGCATCTACACGGGTTGGCATATCCAATGTCACACTAAACGGCTCCATCACCGCCAACCGTGGTGGCGAAACCAACCTAGGCAACTTCTGGGCAGACGCTTTACGCTGGTTTGCCGTATCAGGCGAAATTAACGCCTTCTTCGATGAAGACGACATTGCAAGAGGTAACGACACAATCCATGTAGACACCGACCACATCGTTGCCCTTTGGAACAGCGGCAACCTTCGTGACTTCATCCACACTGGCGTAATTACAACCCAAGATTTGCGCCGTGTCCTACCCTTCCCCAACACCGTTGCCGTAATCTACCTAACAGGTGCGGAACTACTAGAGCAACTAGAAGCCAGCGCACAAGGGCTTCCACTAACCAACGAAACCCACTCCCTATCCGCATCCCTTATGCACGTTTCTGGCATCGAATACACAATCGACATAAGCCGTGCTTTCAACGCAGGCGAACCCTACCGTGACCGCATCTGGCACACAGCCAACAGCGTAGAGCGTGTCACAATCACATCAATAAACGGCTTGCCATTTGATGAAAACGCCATATACGCCGTTATCACGAGCAACGCCAATTTCAACGGCATGGACATCAGCTACATCCTCTCAGCACGTGAAAGTGACACAGAAAACCTAAGCACCATCACAACCGCTAGGGTGACAGATGACGCAGTGGCGGGCTTCATCACCTCATTACCCAACGCCACCATCACGGCAGAACATGCCAGCCTACAAGGCAGAATAACCCTAACAGGCGAAGACAATATAACACGTGGCGTGTTCATTAGTATGTTATACATCCGTGCAGGCTCGCCAGATGTTGTAATCACGGACAGGTTTATAGACATTCCTTCCCACCACCAATTAGCCCGTGCAGTCTCTTGGGCATACCAGCAAGGCATAACCAGCGGTGTCAGCGCCACAGAATTTGCCCCAGACAGAATTATAAGCGACCAAGAAACAGAAATTTTCCTTTACCGTTTCTATGACTTAATTGGAGGACAATAGTGAACAGCGAAATCCAAAAAATAATAGACCAAGTAGAAAAGGTAATAGTAGGCAAAAGGGAAGTGGTGGAAAAAATCCTCACATCCGTTTTTGCAAACGGTCATATTCTGCTAGACGATGTACCAGGCATAGGCAAAACCACAATGGCTGTGGCATTAAGCCGCACCCTTGGGCTTAAATTCGGTCGCATCCAATTTACACCAGACGTACTCCCCTCCGACATAACAGGATTTTCCATGTACAACAAAGAAAGCGACAACTTCATCTACAAACCAGGCATCGCCGTGGGCGTAAACCTGCTATTAGGCGACGAAATTAACCGAACATCAAGCAAAACCCAATCCGCCCTGCTAGAAGCCATGGAAGAAGGACAAGTGACAGTTGACGGGCAAACCCATCCACTAAAAAGCCCCTTCATCGTAATTGCAACCCAAAACAACATCGGGACGGCAGGCACACAACTGCTACCCCACGCCCAACTAGACCGCTTCTTAATAAAGCTAAGCATAGGCTACCCCGACCGCAAAAGCGAAATGGCGGTCATCCAAGGCAGACAAACCACAAACCCCGTAGACAGCATGGAATGTGTAGTCGGGGTTGACGACGTGGTTCGTATGCAGGACGAAGTTTTAAGCATAACAGTGCGGGATAGCATTGTAGACTATATCACCCGCCTAGCAGAAGCGTCCAGAAGCCACGAAATGCTGGAGCTGGGAATAAGCCCCCGTGGCTCTTTGTTTGTAAACAAAATGGCAAAAGCAAGGGCTTATGTGCAAGGCAGGGATTATGTAATCTCGGAAGATATACAGAGCGTATTTATGGACGTTTGCACCCACCGCATAATGCTCAGCCAAAACGCCAGAACAAGGAAAATAACCGCCCAGCAAGCACTTTCCACTTTGATTGATGAGGTGGCAGTCCCAGACGGTATTAAATAATGGCAAAAAATCGGATTGTTTATATAATTTGGCTTTTAGCGGTGGGTGTTTTGCACATTTTCGGCAACCAATACAGCACAAGGGTAATTTTATACGCCAGCATCTTCATCCCTGCCATGATGATTTTCCTAACTTGGAACACCTCCCGACGCATGGATTTTAGGCTTAACTTACCCAAAACCCGTCAACAAGGCGAAAAAATTGACACATCCATACACATTAAGGCTGGGTGGCTGGCAGGTCATACAAAATACCAATTACTATGCGAAAACCTGTTTACAGGTGAAAGTTGGCAAGAAACCTCAGCAGAGCGTGAATTTTACATACATCCCAAGCATTGCGGAATACTCAGGGTCACTGTGTCACACTCTAGGGTATTTGATATTTTCGGGCTTTTCGGCTGGAAAATAAAATCCCAGCCCCAAGACAGCGTGCTTATGATGCCAAAACAAGCTCCCACCCCCTTTGAAATCAGCCCCGAAACAACCTTAACTTTGGACAGCGAAGAATACTCCATGACCCACCCTGGCAACGACCCCAGCGAAACCTTCGCCATCAGGGAATACGCCCCAGGCGACCCCCTAAAAAGCATCCACTGGAAACTGTCAAACAAAACCGACAAACTACTTGTGCGTGAGCTTGGTTTGCCCGTCACCCAAAACATCCTTGTGTTGGTAGAAACATCAATACCAGAAGAAACCAGCCCCGACCACATCAGCAAAATGGCTGGGGTTGCCTACAACATGTGCCATCAGCTCATCGAAAGCGAAACACCCCAAACCTTAGGCTGGCTCGACACAACATCTTTGGAATACAAAAGCCAAGAAATCACAAACATAACAGAACTTGACGAAGCTTTTGCGGAATTACTCGCAAATACAGCCAAAGCCTGCACCACAACAGCCACAAAGTCCTGTGATAAACATGGATATTCGCAAATTCTTGTCGTCAGGGCGGGTGATGAATTTATATGAAAACCAAAAACAACATCTTAGCCCTTATACTATTAGTGGGCTTGACTGGTTCGTTTATAAGTATGCTAGAATGGGATTTATCCGCAATCAGCCCACTGTTCACAGGCGATTTTAGTCTCTCTGGGCTTGGTGACGGCTTTTTGTTGGTTTTCAACAGGCTTTTCACCATAAGCGAACAACACCAGCTATTCAGATATATAATGTTCCCCATTTCCTTGCCCGAAAGCTATTGGGCTGGCAACACCGCCATTGCCCTTACAGTTTTTATGCTAATTTTTGCCGTTTTAAGTTTTGTACTAACATACATACGAAGTAAAGCACCCATTCTAACACTCACGCTAACCATCGTGGCTGTGCAAGTGTATTTCGGCGTGTTTCCAAGTGCTATGTGGAACATCATTCTATTTTCTGCCCTAGCATTAATTATCACCAACAAGCAAAACACAAGTTTTCAAAGCAACATTACCGTGGTCGCCCTACTTACACTTATTTCAACAACAGTTTTTATTATACATCCCAACCCAAGCCCGCAATTAAGCGACCTTTCCGAAGCTATCCGTGATAGGTTTGACGCACCAATAAACCCCCTCGAAGTCGCACACCTGGGAACGCACGATGCCAATTTCCAACCCACCCCAGAAGACCGCAACCTTAACATAGCAGGCGTAGAAGACACCTTACACCAATCACCCACCGAAGAATATTTTGTAGAATTTGACGAAATAGCTCAAGGTGCAGAAATCGGTCTTACTGCCCCGCCCCCCTCCCTCCTACCTGCCGCCCTACTCGTCATCGCTCTAATTATCATCGCCGTCTTGTTCCGCTTCGTGCCACCCCTCCTAAAAGCATCAAAACGGCGAAAAGCTTTCGATTTGGACGAC
>WQZZ01000031.1 GCA_009780485.1 Defluviitaleaceae bacterium
ATTCATAGGAAATCGAACAGTGCTTCTCATGCTAAAGCTTGACGGATTGACAACCAAGCTAGAGTATCGGGATGGAGAATTGTTTAGGGCGTCCACCCGTGGTGATGGCTACGAAGGTGAAGAGATAACCCACAATGTCCGCACATTCTTGGATGTGCCACTTAAAATCCCTCATAAAGGAAATTTAACCGTTGTTGGAGAAACTTATATGCTAGATGAAGATTTCAAGTATATCCAATCTACCACGGTCGGTAGTGATGGCAAACCCTATAAAAACTCCCGAAACTTAGCGGCAGGTTCCGCCCGCTTGCTTGATGCAAGTGAGTGCGCTAAAAGGCGTATTCGGTTTATCGCCTTTGGTGTTCAGAATAGGGATTTGTTGCTAGGTGAAAGTGCCGATAATATAAGTGGTATAAATGGCGTGGATGTCGTGAATGGTGTGAATGGTGTGAATGTCACTAGTAATATTGGGGCTACTTCTATTAATTCTAATAGCGGCACAGAAAAGAATGTCGTTTATTTTACTACTGACACCGACCCTATTGACACTTTCGCTAGTGTCGATACAAACAGCAAAGACTCAATGTTGCTCCATTTACAAAAGTTGGGCTTCAAAGTCGCCTACTATCACAAGATTGAAACTAAGGATGTTAGGGTAGAAGATGCTATAGATGCCGACAGACCCAACAATCACCCCAACATCTCCTACATCGTAAAACACCTACAGTCCTATGCCAAGAAAACGGGCTTTCCTATTGATGGGCTTGTGATTACCTATGATGATGTGGCTTATTCGGCATCTCTGGGACGTACAGGGCATCACTACCGTGACAGCCTTGCTCTCAAATTTGAGGATGGCATGACAGAAACAATTCTCCGCAATGTTGAATGGGGCGTATCCCGCTCTGGCGAATTATCTCCTGTTGCTATTTTCGACACAGTGGAGCTAGACGGCACAGAGGTTGGGCGAGCTTCGTTACATAATCTAAAATTCATTGAGGGGTTACGTCTTAAAATTGGTGATAGAATTGCTGTCAGCAAACGTAACATGATTATTCCTCATGTTGAGATGAATCTGGATGCCGAAAAGTTTGCTAGTGTAGATGATTGCAAGATTTTGAGTGATGCCACAGATGCTGGATTAGATAATACGACAAGCAAGTGTGTGTCAATGTTATCACCAGAACAAACGCCAATGGCAAACCCAATCATTCCAACCCAATGCCCATGCTGTTCATCGGTACTAATTACAGTTCACAACGCAGACGGTGAACCCGCCCTTTTCTGCAGAAACCTCCAATGTTTTGACCGAAGATTGCGAGGGTTTGAACATTTCGTGGCTAAAAAGGTTATGAACATAACTGGTCTTTCAGTTGCTACCCTAAAGAAGTTTATGGAAGCGGGGCTACTCGTTGAAAAAGCTGATATTTACGACCTGCATAACCATGAAGTCGCAATCACCAGCATGGATGGTTTCGGCAAAAAGGCTTTTGGTAGGCTTATGAGTGCCATCGAGGCAAGCCGTACCACCACTATGGAAAGGTTCATCATTTCAATGGACATCCCAATGGTTGGGCGACACGCAAGTTCTATCTTGTGCAAAGCATTTGGCTATGACCTTGAAGCAATCCGTGTAGCAGCCACCGCTGTGATAGGTGAGCTGAATTATTTTGACTTTACCACCTTGGACGACTTCGGAGACACTCTTGACCGCAACATTCGTGAGTGGTTTGGTCAAGTGGATAATTTAAGGCATTGGGAGCGACTTTTGGGGGTTGTGACTTTCAAAACACCTCAATCCCAATCACTAAATACAACACCAAAACCACAGCAGACTTTGGAGGTCTATTCTCGAAAAACCGAGGTAACGGGATTACAGGTGGATTTATTTAGCCAAAGTTTGTCCAACGATACCCCGAATATCGCTGGCATTGCAACAACCGACAACCAATCTGACAATAACCCTTCTAACGACAATGGCTATAAGGAAAGCTTTCTTACCAGCAATTCGTTCGACAATGGTTTACACAATGAAAACACAGCGGGCAACGTACTTCTCAACGATGAAGCATCTGGCAGTGTTCACTCCATAGATAATTCATCCAACAACGCCACCAAACCCTTCATAGGCAAAACAATCGTAGCCACAGGCTCATTTAAGAACTTTAACCGTGACACTATTAACTCGCAGATTGAAATGCTCGGAGCAAAGGCGGGTAGTGGCGTGTCTAAGAAAACGGATTATGTCGTGGCAGGTGAAAAGGCTGGCGGCAAAAGAGCCAAGGCGGAGTCATTTGGTATACCAGTCTTAACCGAAGCAGAGTTTATGGAGATGGCGGGGATTTAATCTAACCTAATCTGATTTAATTGAACCTAATTAATCTAACCAAACTACCCATTTTTAATGAATATTTAACCCAAATCAGACCACTGCATATTTGAACTGACCCAAAAAGACCACTCCAGTGGTCTGATTTTGTAATATACATCCATTTTCACATATAAAAACATCGCAAAATATATTGTAGGAGGTACACGAATGAATGTTTCTAAAAATGTTACCAAAAGAGTTCAGGAAAAAATGAACATTATTGCATCGGGTTTTGGTGCAAGGACAGGCACAAAGGTCTGGCGTCGTTGCACTGGTAAATGGGCTGGCACAGTAGATTACTCAATACTATTTGACAATGGCGAATCTCTTTATGTCTATAACTCCCGAGGTGCTTCAAAGGGTTACTTTGAAAAATGCCTGGATAATCTTATATCCAAATATAGCCCAGAAGCTATTCGGAAAACCAAAGAAATATCTCTAGCAAATTTTAGACAAGTAGCAGATATAGATAACGCTAAAGCAGTTGAATTAGGATTATTGCCTTATGAGGTTCTTTCCATAGAACTTAATAAGGCAGGTGGGTATATGGGGTGGTTTTACACTCGATTGCGTGTAGGCGATAGAGTCATAAACCATTTAGAGACTGGTGCAAAGTATAGTATTATGGGTCATAAGATTCCAGAGGTTAGCGAAAATTACTTTGTTGCTGGCGGGCTTTCTGATGATGAGGTTGATTATGTATTTCATGGAGTAGGTCATTCATCAACAAGCAGACTTTACAAAGTCCGAAGCGGCAATAAACAAGTATCATGATGGCAGATAGCGTTGGGGGGTACTCTCAACGCTATTTTTTTATTGCGAAATAGCCGTTTCCATAAACGCTAAGATGTCCTCTGAGAGCATGCGTTGAAAAGTACAGGATTTAGACAAAACCGTGCAAAAGGGTTAATCTTACACGGTTTTGTCTATGTTCAGTGATTGTTGCAACTCTTTCAAGTCTTTGTTTAGATGTGCAGACACAGAATTATTATTATTTGATATACATTTCGAGCGAAGCCAAGAATAAAGTAATCTCCCGTCGTGTGTAGATGATACCTTCCCTAAATTCGTCGAGCCTTTCTCTGGAGATGTTGCATTAGCATTCAAGCTAAATCGCACCAGTCCATTTTGGATTTTGCTATCTGAAATATCCATGGCATCCAGAATACTAAATATATTCGAGTGCTGACTGCTACAAAAATATTTTTCAATTCCTTCTACTAAAACTTTTTCAGCACAGTTAAGTTCTGATGTATTTTCTAAAAATTTTTTTGTAGCTTCATAAATAGGTTCGGAAATTACGATAGAGCCTCTATTTTGTTTTAAGTGTCCTGCATAAAAATGAAGGTGTTCGTCTGGTATATATTTCTCAGACAAAATCATGCGAAAAGTTGCGGGTTTGTTTTTATCAATGGCTAAGCTTAAGTGATTTGCCATCATAATACCGTCTTCTTCGTCATCTATGATAAATGCAGTTGTTGAAATATCCCTGCCGTAACCAATGCGATGCGCAAACACCCAACACATTGGTAAAGGATTTTGACTACTTGATACTTTAGGTAAAATCAACGCAAAGCCTTTATATGTAATTTTCACTTCTTTATCGTCATCTTTATGGATAGCTTCGGCATCAACTTGAATAATGTCCTCATTGCGAGTAAATTTCACCGTTCCGCGTTGTATTTCATCTTTATTCGCAACAGATAAGCTAATAATATTTAGTTGTTGCTCTTTTTGGTTTTTTCCAAAAAGTAAATCTAAATAGTTTTTGTGACGTTTATTGTCAACAGCATATTTTCTGCCATCATGTGTTGCAAGGTACTTTATGAGTGCTTCAAGTGGCTTGTCTGGGGGCTTTTTGCCGCCTTCTGTTAATAAATCACCTACGCTCCACCCTACAGCGCTTGCGATTGCGTTCAAACTTTTCAAGCTGGGGTTTGAGGTTTTTAAGGTGTTAAAAAATTTTTCAAATGAAGATAGAGATACTGCGCCTCCAAGCTTATCTTCAAGGTTTTTTTCCTCTTTGCCTATTAGATACTGGAAGTAAGCTTTTATACTTTTATCGCCTCTTAATTTATTGAGGTTGTCGGCAAGTATTTCTGTCACTTCTTTTTCTTTTTTTGCTTTTTAATAGAAATCTACCCCCACATCTACACGCGCAATATATTACACCTACAAAACAGCGAATTTTGAAACATTCATTATAAACTAAACTCAGAAAAATGTCAAGTCTCACATAATATATTGTGCAAAATAGTTGTAACTTCATAATGCAGAGAATTGCTTACCTATTACTTAAATGTTATACTATAAACAGAATAAAAATGTCTACGGACTTAAAACGGGAGGTATTTTATGAATAATTTTGCTTGTCCTCGCTCGTATCCAGGAAGCCCATGCCAAAACGTACCACGCACATCAAACCCTACGCAAATTTGTCCAAAATGCGGTTCGTTGTTCACTCTAATGTCGGGTACTGAAGTCAAAGTGGTGACGCGCCCTAAGTATTGACGCTTACTATGACGATGCCCTGCTAGCCTATTATTTCTTAACATAATTTAAGCTGGCGAAATTCTACAACCCTAAATACTTTAACGCAAGAGTATCGGACATTCAGCGTCTATTTAGACGCAAAACTAAGGAGGATGAAAATATGTTTAAACTTCGTCAAATTGCGAGTTTGTTCTTGGCATCTGTTTTTGCACTCTTAGCTTTTGCAGGATGTGCAAATGCCAATCAGCCCATTCGACCAACTGTACCTGTGGGGCCAGGCTATGTTGCAACGACCAGAAACGTCACATGGAACACCCGCGCAAGAACCCATATGCAGCCTTCCCTTCAAAGAAACCAAGTAGCAAACTTTGGACATATCCAAATTGCGCATGGTCAAAATCCAAGCGTACAAATAAATATGCCTAACATGTCTGACATAACCGAAACACGCTTCATTGGCAGTAACATTGGCCCAGTAGACACAAGCCGAGCTGGCGTTGTTGTGCAAAACAATAGGCACACTATTAATTTCAATGATGCCCATCGTAGTGGTATTTTGGTTTTCCGCTTAAGAGCCAGAAACGGTGAGGTCGGATATTTTAGCATGACTTTTGAAAGAACGGCATCACCTGCCCCGATTGGTCCAGGACATCCACCCCCATCTTCTACCGCACCACCTGCCGTAGTTGCACCTGGCACACCTCAACCAGGTAGACCGTCTGGTAACTTGCGTCAATTAAGCACCATTCCTTCAAGGTATCACGATACATTCAGAGCTGAGTTTATGACGGGCATAAATCAGAACGTGCGCGCAAATGGAAGTGTAGAGGTGCGTTCAAATCGAATATATCTCAACAATGCATTGTTCGATATTACAGTTTCTGACGTCTTAGATAGAGAGCATCGCATTCAAACTGTAAGCGCAAATGGTGTGCAAAAAGGCAACACCTGGAATAATATGATAAACATGTCTAGGAATAGTCTAATCATCAACAGGGTATATGAAGTGCCAGGCGGTGGACTTTTCATTACAGCAACTTACCGTCAAGCTGGCGGTATTTTCCTAATATATTTAGACATAAATATCAACGATAACGGGTTAGTTATATCTAATATCAGGGGCGGAGCTGGCTTTGGTAGTAGAGGCAACAACAGGGTAAATAGCGTAATTTACCGAAGGTAGCTCATTCATAACTTCCAAATCCCTAAATAACTACGAACCCGTCTTGATTTAACTGAGGCGGGTTTGTTTTTTATTTTCAAGTTGTTTGTGTAGTGATTTGAGTATGGCGTCAACATCTGAAAAGATGATTTTTGTGCTGCGTTTGGAAATGGCGAGAACTTTATAAAGTCCAAAACAACAATGGGCAAGCGGCATGATGACAAAAGAGCGTTGGGGGGTATCCTCAACACTATTTTTTATTACCCATAAGCTCAAATTCTCTTGAATCCCGACTCCCGCCTTCGATTGACCCACCGCCCGCTTAACACCATCCGCCCTAATCTAATCCACTTCGGCTTCCAACTCTTCCTTGTCCAGTCCAATTCAATTCATTCGCCAATCAACCGCAAACCCGACTACCATCCCCATATATTCTAGCTCCGTTAATCCCGACCTTTGACCCTGCAAAAATCCAGTGTAAATGAACCCACCAAAATGCCAAGACCACGCACAACACTAAGATGGAATATTCCGCCCCAAACGGACTACTTGTTTGTGCTGACCCCAAAAAAGCTAGGCAGTAAATCTAACTTTTTGGAAGTGCATTTTCGGGGTTGATTGGGGCGAATTATCATGGAAAGAAAACTTACGCTGTTGGATAGATGTCGTCAAAGAACAAACGGCAAGCCGTGCAGAGTTTGAAGTATACCTCAAAGAAAACGTTGGTATAGAAATGCCCAGAAAAACGGCAAAAATCGTGAGTTTCAAACATCCATATCAAGCGAAAACGCCATAAACGAAGCATCCACTACAAAATCCACAAATATTAGAAATAACATAAACGAAACAACGACCGTAAGTATCACAAACACAAGGAGTGCCAAAAACAGCACAAACACAACCATTAGGGGCAACAAACTAGGTGATGAATACACAGCACAGGCGATTGACACCACCTTAAAAATAACAGCTAGAAGGAGAGAATTTAACCATGAATATGAAACTACCAAACAGGCAAGAGATGCCGCCACAGAGCGTATCAACACCCCAGACCATGCAGCACAAGATAATTTTGGACGACTTGTCCATGAGAGCACTAGAAACCTTAGAAAAGAACAGGTTGCAAGACAGCGAAAACTTCGAGAGCAGGCTCTGCGAGATGCAGAAGCTACTCGACAAAATGAACTTAAAGACAGAAGAATTGCAGAACCAAAACCATCTGTTCAGCCAGAGCGTGGCTGGGGCATTAGCAGATAGTGTTAAAAACATACAATCCGAAATCACGAATACTGCCAAAATAGCCATAAGCGAAGTAAAGAAAGATATGATAACCCAAAATCAACACAATCTCGCCACAAACCTAGAGGAAGTCAAAAAAGAACAAGCTAGTTATCTCAAGACAATGAAAGTCTACCACGCTGAAACATCCAAGAAAACGAAAGACCACTCCGTTGGCATTTCCATTATCAGGGTGGCTACTTGCTGTACTGGTTATTGTGATGATGGTGTCGGTTTCCATGACTAATATTTGGAATGTGATTGTAGATCTGCATTGGGGGTGGTGGATTTTGATATTTGTAGCTCTAGGTGGGGTTACCGGGTTGATTGTTTATTTTGTGAGGAAAGGCAGAAAAACAATGCTATAAAAAATTACCCCACATTCCCAACTCATTCACATTCGCGTTCACAAGGTATAGAGAAATAGTGTATATTTTTGTAAGACGGGCGAAATTTGTCCGCCTATTTTGTTGTGGTGATGCATCTGTGAAAAATACAACTTCAGCACACGACGCATTATTCTGAGAGGGGGACTATTTTGAAAACTTACGGTTATGTTCGTGTATCATCCAAAGACCAACAGGACTGCAGGCAATTTATTGCTATGGAGAGCCATGGTATACCGCCAGAGCATATATTTTCCGAAAAGCAGAGCGGCAAGGATATTAAGCGCCCAGAATTGCAGTCACTTATGGATGTGGTGCAAAGGGATGACGTGGTAGTAGTGGAAAGTATAAGCCGTTTTGCTCGAAATACCAGAGATTTACTTGCGCTTGTCGAAAAGCTAACCACTAAAGGTGTTGAATTTATAAGCTTAAGGGAGCATATTGACACGACCACGCCCACGGGTCGGTTTATGCTGACTGTGTTTGCGGCGGTTGCAGAATTAGAGCGTGATTTTATTTTGCAACGACAAGCCGAGGGCATAGCAGCAGCTAAAGCAAGGGGTGTGAAGTTTGGTAGACCGTGCCAAAAAGTGCCTGATAATTTTTACGAATTGGCAAAGCTTCATCAGCGTGGCAAACTCACAGTAGAGGAGTTTTTGAGGGAAAGTGGGCTGACAAAAAGTACGTTATATAGGCGCTTGAGGGAGTGGAAAGTTGCTAATACCAAATGATGGAGTGTCAAAAAGTAAACATTTTAGCACAAGTCTATTTTAGCACAAGTCGAGCAAAAATACAACGATTTTTCAATAAAAAATTCTGTTGCTTGCAACTTCTGCCCCAAAAAGGGCGTTTATCAAAATGTTTACTTTTTGGCAAATGTCTAGTTTGATAATTGCGTACCCTCTTGGGTGTCGTGCAAAATTCAAAACTCGAGGAGGAAGAAGTTATGAAAGTAAAGTTGAGGAAGTTGCGATTTAAGGGTTTGGCATTAATGTTGCCAATGTTTTTGTTTGTCGCCTGTGGTGATAGTGACGACTATGAAGGGCGAAGTGTCGATACGACGACACTCGACAGCCCTATAGTTCGTAACGAAATACAAAGTAACACTCAATCGAATGTTCCTACCCAAACTAATGTGATAGATGCTCCAGTGCAAACGATTCCGATGGGAACAGTAAATCTAGCCATTCAACACTCAATGCATCCAAGTCATTCCATCCACCAATTTGTTCATAATTCATCGGGCGCTTGGCTTGTCTTTACCACTGACCAAGATGTTAGGGATTTTCAAATTTATCGAATTTATTGGCATGATGACGGAAATGATGTGTGGGGCTTTCCTGATGGCACAATATATTATGAATCTGGAGTGGTTACGGCTGGTTTGCCAGTTTTTGTACAAACACTTTCTCATTCAGAGACATTCCCTACATTAGGTGTGTCATTTACAGATAATATTAATAATAGTCACGTTTTCTGGTTTAGCGAAAGTTCGATGTATGGAGAGCTACAGCTTATTAAGCTAGAAGGACTGTTGAATGGTCGAGATTTTGGAATATACACGCAAGCGCACGAAGCTCCAACGTTTATATCAAGTGCTACATATTTTTTTAATAATACATTTTCATCTCGAAGGGGGTCAGCCGCAACGGGTTTTGACATTTTTGTGAGTGGTGATGGTGCAGCTTATTTGCGTAACGGTGGCAATGGTAGAATTACAAGAGTTATGGATGATGCCCGTTCCGTTCATGCTGTAGGCTGGGGTGGGTTTTCACCAAACCTCACAACATTTTTCGTTTTAACTTCTGCAAATGACTTATATGCTTGGGGATATAACGCTAGTGGTCTTGTCGGAGACGATACAGGCTTGGACAGACCCAGCACAGAACCCTTTCTTGTTATGCAAAATGTAGCAAACATTTACTTTCAAAGTCCAGCCTCAACCACACCAACCATTTTTGCCCTAAAATTGGACGGAAGTAGGTGGTCATGGGGTAATGGTGCTTTTCATCCTGTGATGATTGATTGGTGCTATAATGCCAATCAATATCTTCGTGAAAATCACATTACAACACTATTTGGAAACCCAGAAATACATCCAATGATTGATTTACCCCATTATATTATTGATGCCCTGGGAGGGCGTAACAACATCGTATCTTCTGTAGAGAACGTTACAAGAAATACCTCGAACATAATAACAAGTAGACGTAATTTTGCACTTACTCAGGATGGTGTCCTCTGGGGTTGGGGAGATAATTACGGACACTTGGGAGATGGCACAAGAGCACCTCGAACGATGCCTGTGCAGATTGCAGAAAACGTGAGAAGGATTACCGAAAGTTATTTCATAACAAATGATAACAATTGGTATCATTATTCGGGTTCAAATCATATGCCTATCCAGCGTTTTCAAGATGTTAGGTATGCGTTTGGGGATAGCTCATGGTTTTCTAACGGAGGACAACTTCTGACAACGGGAAGGTCTGGACCCAATATATTTATTGATAATATTATGCCACCCAGCATTGTACATCATTCCAACTAGGACGCATCAATACAAACTTAAAAATATGCTAAATGTTTTTATATTTTTTATTGTTATTTTGAGAAAAATGCGCTATATCAGTCCTAGTAACACCTTTGTCAAATTGTACAGTATAATTATTTGAGGCAGAAGCCAACAAAAACGAGGAGGAGATAATCCATGAGAAAGTCGAGGCTAAAAAAGACTTTAGTTTTATTTTTGGTTGTGATAATGACACTACCGTTACTGCCAACAACTCCAATAAGTGCAGCTACATTCAGCGACTTGACCAACACCCATTGGGCGTACAGTTACATCATTGATTTGGCTTCTAGGGGCGTAATCAATGGCTTTCCAGACGGCACATATCGCCCAGAAGAAGCGGTGACAAGAGAGCAGTTTATTACTTTGGTGATTCAACTGCTTGAACAACCCACCGAACGAAGTGAAACTTTTGACGATGTACCTTTGGGACATTGGTCGAACGCATATTTTGCGGCTGCGGTGAACCGTGGTATCATTTTGCCAGTCAACTATGGTGCAAATATTAGACCAAGCGAACCTATAACTCGTCAAGATGCTACAGTTTGGATGATACGTGCCTTGGGTGTCCATGCTGGTAATGCCACCCCAACTTTTTATGACACCGAGGAAATTTTGATTTATCATAGAGCCAGAATTGCCACGGCGGTGGAAATCGGTCTTGTACAGGGTATGCCAGGAAATTTGTTTGAGCCACGTGGCTCAGCAACACGTGCACAAGCTGCTGTACTTGTTACGAATATGTCCAACATTCTTAACGATATTAGATACACCAGAAGCGATGGCGTGATTTTTGAAGTTGATAATAATATATTTTGGGTTCGCTTGGCAGATGGCAGTGGTGCTGGCGTCAGCATCACAAACCAAGGTCTGGACGCATGGGCTTTGGAGTCCTTAAATGATTTCTTGACGCAGAACAACCTTGCTCCTGCAAGTGATGCTGTGTTTGCGAGGTTCGGCATTTCCGTGATGCCACAAATTGTATGGGAGAATGTGGCTGTAGAAACCGAGGACTTCTTTTCGTTAGTTGGACTTCCAACGGTCGAACAGGCAGAAGAACTTAGGTATTTGGGCACTTGGATGTTCCACGACCCTTCTGTTTGGAACTCGGTTGTTGGTGGATATTATTTTAGTTTTTACGGCTTCAGAATATCCGAAGCCAGCTATCGTGAAGCCCTGGTTGCAAGAGATAGAATTTTGTCGGAAATAATCAGACCAGGCATGAGTGAATTTGAGCAAGTTCGGGCGATTCACAATTGGGTTGTATATAATGTGGAGTACGACCATGATTATCTCGGAAATCGCCCGAATCATCGATATGCACGTTACTCCGAAGAAAGCCAGACTGCTTGGGGCGCTTTAACGTTGCGACGTGCAGTTTGTGGAGGATATGCTGATGCGATAGCTTTCTTATTAGAGCCTCTCGGCATTGTCAATTACTATATTTCGGGTCATGTTTGGGGTTACTCCTATCATGCTTGGAATATGGTGCGCATCAATGGGCAGTGGTTCCACATAGACCCAACTTGGAATCGTAGAAACATGGGTAACCACATTTTGTTGGTTTACGATTGGTTCTTGTTATCGGATAGCTACATTCGCAACAGACAACCTGGTCCAAGAACTTGGACAGATAGCAGAACATGGCTGGCAAGTTCTCGACCAACCACTCCTACTGCGAACTTCCCATGGGATAGACCTCAACCTATTTGGGACCACACATTAGGTCGCTGGCGACACAGAACCCCAGAAGATGACATGACCTTCCAAATCACAACAGCCATGAGCCACGAAACGGCGGGGACAGTGACGACAAATCCATCATCTGCTAGACCAGAGCAATGGGTGACAGTCCAGGCTAATCCAAATCATCATGCTGGTTACACTTTTAGCCATTGGGAAGTGGTTTCTGGCAATGTGACACTGCAAAACCCCAACAACAATTGGATAAGCTTCCAAATGCCCCCAAGAGATGTATCTTTGCGAGCAGTGTTCAACCAGCCCGCAGGCAACATCCTTACTGTAACTAGCAGTAATGAAACACATGGTTCCGTTACCTCTCATCCCCAAGGTTCAATTCCTGTTGGTCAAATAGTGACACATTCAGCTAGGGCGAATGCAGGGTTTTCCTTTAGTCATTGGGAGGTGGTGTCTGGTAATTTAACTATACCAAATCCAAGGTCTGCATACATTACCTTCACGATGCCTCTAGGCTCTGTAAATTTACGAGCTGTGTTCACGAGTGAAACCATGAACAATTTGACAGTAACAGCAAGCCCATCCACGGGTGGAGTGGCTACGGCATCGTATAGTGGTAATCCAATTTTTGGAGGCTCTTTTCCGACGATAACCTCTAACTCTAATGCTACAGGCCAAGTCCGCACTGGTAGCCTTGGGCATTTGAGGGCGACACCCAACAACGGCTACTCCTTCAGTCATTGGCAAGTGCTGGAAGGTGATATGTCGTTCGCTCATAACAATTGGGACATACAGAATTTCAGTATGCCCACTGGTAATGTTCGGGTTCAAGCGGTATTTGTACGCAATGCAGACTTGAACGTTACGGTAACGGTAAATAACCCACATGCTGGCACGGCGACCGCCACGCCCATCACGCCTGAGGCGGGTTTTTCAGTAGGCTCTAATATAAGCTTAAGGGCAACCCCGAATACAGGCTTCCGATTTTTGAGATGGGAAGTTTTGTCATCTAATGTCACCATCAACGAAAGCGATATTCCGGGCTTGGCTTCGTTTACCATGCCGTCATCACCCGTTTCATTACGTGCAGTGTTTAGTGACCAACTTACAGGTCTAACAATCACCGTAACCAGCAACCATCCACACGCTATTAATCCACAGATAACTTATAGCGGTCTTGGAACCCTTGTTACCACAACACATTTTGGTGCAGGTATTACAGTTAACCCACGGATTGCGGGCGGATACCAGCTCTCACACTGGGAAGTGTTGCAGGGTGATGTTAATCTATCCACCAATCATAGCAATGGGACTACATTATTTGGTATGCCTGAAACCAATGTGCGACTGCACGCTGTGCTAACCCGAAGACCCAGCCATAATGTATCTATAATAATCAATGAGCCTGGCTGGGGTACAGTCACCAAAACCCCGAGTAATAGCTGGGCGACGGGCGAACAAGTGCGCTTGCAAGCCACCCCTACTCAAGGGTTTATGTTTGACCGCTGGGAGTTATTATCTGGCAATCCAATCAATCTAGTTGATTGGACATCTAATGCCAGCTTCTCAATGCCCGAGCATGATGTGACTATGAGAGCTGTGTTTAGAGCCGTACCTTTTATTGTAAGGCTTGGCATAAATAATATCGATATGGGTAGTGTAAATTTGTTAAGTGGCAACGATACGGTTATGTCAGGGGAGCGCGTTAGTATTCAAGCTTTTGCACGCAACTTTTACCCGCAAACTCAGTTTAGTCACTGGGAAGTTATTGAGGGAAGTGTATCACTGGAAAACCGAAATTCTGCCACCACTAGCTTTTTAATGCCCATTGGCAATGTGTATATTCGAGCACACTTTGAGTTCATAGCGAGTGGTCTAAGAGTAAGCACATCTAACCCTCGTATTGTTTTGCCTCGTACCACTGACCTGTCTGCGGGGGATTGGGTTTCTGTAATTGCCAACCCTCATCCTGGCGAGGCGTTTAGTCACTGGGAGATTTTTGGACAATCAATAGCTGGGTCTCCTATCTTTAATGTTCCAATTCAACCTACTGACCCTAATTCTCCAAACACTCAGTTTCAAATGATAGGGACGAACGTATTAGTGAATGCCGTGTTTGTTTCAGCACCTTGATGCAAAAATAAATAGCAAAAATCGCCGTTAAACGGCGATTCAGACCGAAGACAAACCCCCATCCACTCGCTGGATGGGGGTTTGTCTTTCCAAAATATGATAATTACTATCAAAAAGTCATTTGACAAGCTGTTTTTGCACTTCCATTTCGCCACCTTCTTTAAGTTCATTGTAGCAAAAGTAAGCAAAGTCTGCATTTTCAACTTTGCCAGTCCTCTGTAATGAGTGTATCGCATGAAATACTTTTCTTTGGCATCTGCGAATACTCGTTCTATCGTTTCTTTTCGCAGTAGATATATAGCTTTGCCCTCTGGAGAGTGACGAACATCTTCTGCCAGTTCCATGTAGTCAGACAAAACACGGCGGGCTATGACCTTTGTGTGGTTTTTTGAATCTGTGCAAAGGTGTCTGGATGGGCAGTTTATACAGATATAGGATTTGCTTTTATATTCTCTGTAGCCGTCACGATTGGTAGTTGAGTAGCTTAGGATTTGATTTTCGGGGCAAATGTAGCAGTTGTAATATTCGTCGTAGACGTACTCGTGTTTTCTGAAAAACCCTTTCTTTGTCATAGGCCGTTTATAGGGTGTAGACGGTAAGCGTCCAGAATCAAAGATTTGCTTCATAATCCAAGGGGTTTTATAAGCCGAATCAAGAGCTGCTATTTTAATTTCTGGAAATCTGGTTATAACACCTTTGTAAAAATCGTCAAACATAACGCTGTCATGGATATTTGCGGGAGCTACCTCGCATCCAAGAATGAATCCGTGTTTATCGCTGGCAACATGGGATGTATAAGCAAACATCTTTTCTCGCTCGCCTTTGTGAAAAAGCCCTGCCCCTGGGTCTGTGGTACTGACTTTGATGTTTTTGGTTTTGGGGGCAGCGGATGAAATACCACTACCAGAACCGCTGACATCATTATCATTATCACTGTTATCTTTGAGAGGCTTCTTGCCGTTTATTTCACGGTCTTTGGCTATTTCGTCCATTAGTTCGGCGTGATAATGCTTGGCGGCAATGCGGACTTCTTCGTTTTTCGCTTTGTTCTTATTAGCGCTGGCTTTGATATGGGTCGCATCAATAAAAACAGCGTGAGCGTCTACAAAACCAGCTTTTACAGCTTCAAGCAAAATGTGTTCAAATATCTTCTCAAACACATCCGTATCCGCAAACCTTCTGGCATAATTCTTGCCAAAGGTCGTGAAGTGCGGCACCTCGCTAGTCATGCTATAACCTAAAAACCAACGATATGCTCAGCACTTTTGCTTCGCAAAAGCCACCCTTTGGGTGTCCGACCTTCTTGTCGGTGCCACATATTCACTTGTATCTCTTTTATGGTTTGCCGCATAGAGCGAATACCAAAGGTGAATTGGATTAGGGCTATTTTGAATAGGACTACAGGGTCTACGCTAGGTCTACCGTTATCAAGACAATACTCATCCTTTACCAAGCCGTAAATAAAGCTAAAATCAATTGCTTTATCGGTATCACGTAAGATGTGGTCGTTTGGTACAAGGTCATCAACTGAAAGCATTTGGATTTGGCTACGATTGTAGGATTTGTTTTTGGTCATCACAAGTCATCACCTCTTGCATAATTATACCAAAAACCCCACAAAATGTCGAGGTTTTGCGGGGTTTGTCTCCAGTCTGAAACGGTATGCTTTGGCATCCCGTTTTTATTACCCAAAAAACCAAACCAAGCAAAGAAGCCAACAAAAGTCAACCATTATAAATATTTGTACTTAAAACTCGAACTCTATGCCCTTAAAATATAAGTACATTCTGAAATTTTGCCCTTGACAAATCGTTCCCAAAGGAAATGACGCATCAAGCCGATGTACACAAGTTATAAATAACCCTTGACATTTATTGGAATTTATGCTATAATCAGTCCATAATTATTATTCAGATTACAAAGAATTATCAGATTGCACAGTTGCGGACGACCACCACTATTAACCTAAGTGGTCCGAAGTTTAGAATTGATAGCACACTCCATTTTGTGTGCCATTCAATCCCTCAAGGGGTGTGTATATTTGATGTTCTTTTTTATTATAAAATCATCATAAAAGCTGGAATGGTTAAAGGTATTGAGGATTTTTCATGCGGACGATTCATGAGTTCACGGGAAAGTTCTCGTACATCTAAGTTAACCATTCCTTTTATTACCAAAAGCGACAGGGAGGAGTGAAGATAGTGTAAAAAACAAAAATCTTGATATGTGTACAGATAGACAAAGCCTCTGTATATTTCAAGCAAAGTGCCAGCACAACCCATTATGGCTTGTAACTACTTATGAGCAAAATCAAATTTCACCCCATTGAAGATGCTCTGCTTCTAATTCAGTTTTCAACATCAAAATTCCATAGTTAGAAATGACACACGGCACGGTACATGAGCCACCAAAATCAAATCAAAAGCGGGAATGGACTGGAATCATTGCGATTTCAACATTCCCGCTTTTTCTTTTTTGTGCAAAATCATTATTTCCAAATCAAACACCCAAACCAAAAACCCTCTGCCACAGCTAGAGGATTAAAAACATTACGATGGGAGGATTCTTTATGTACAAAGGAAAATCAAGCGACCGTTACTTCTTTGAAGCGGATGGCTATGAATTCGAGAGTGAAATAGTTGACATCGTGTATACATTTGCAAAGCGTAGTTGGGGTGCTGGTTCTATTAAGTTCAGCACAGCCCACCAGGATCGGTATGAAGGTACAGATTTCTTTGTGCTAGGTATACCCACGGACATAACTCTGGCTTTCGAAACGAAGAACAAAACCCGTAAACTAGGGGAAATGATATTGGATGGCGTAACTGTAGATTTTGGCATACGATTTGGTAATAGCAAGACTAGCTTCGAAAGTCCAGTTCTGGTAATAGGTGCAAAAACTGCCCTCGGTGTCAACAAAAGCAATATGTGGTATGTGCTAGACACTATCAAAACCTACGTAGAAGAAATTTTAGATGTTGGCATGGATAAATACCTGCTGGCAACCGACAATTGATTGGGGGTGGTAGGTTGAGATTCAAAAATATCAAGGAATTAAAGAACACCAAAAGCACCCTAAACAACAAAACTTGCACAAGAAAACTTGTATTTATAATTGATAAGCGTGGGAGAGCATTGACCAAAAAATCCTCCCATAGGCTTATTTCAGAGCTTTTTGACAAGGCATTATGCGCCAAGGGGGCTGATGCCATTGTTTTGAGTGGTAAGAGCTTTAATGATTGTAGGCATCTTGATACCCGAATTTCAGGCAAAAGCGTTGCTGATTGGGAGTTGATTTACTTTCATGGCAGGGAGCATCCACCTGTATTATTAACAAACAAGGACAAGAAAAAGTTGGTTGCACTTTTACCGAGCTTCCAAGGCACAAGTGCTGAAGCCACTTATAAAGTGCTTAATGATGCAGGGGTATACCGACATTGTCGTGCCAACCAATGTCATGGCAAAGGATGTGCTTGATAATCGCATTCATAAAGGTATGGGGCGTGATTACCAAGTCATCAATTACCCATAATTACAACCGAAAGGGTTTTAATGTGTTCACAGTAGGAATTACCATTGGTGCAATTGTTGTAATGCCGATTATATTAGCCTGTGCATTTCACGCCATGTACGTATCGGCATAAGAACCAAAACAATCGGAACAAAAACCGAAGAAGGAGAAGTGAAAAAATGAAAAAACTTACACTTATGCACATAGGCAGGGATAGTTGGGATAGACCCGTCTATGAATGCGATGGAAAACTGTATGTTGATGTAGACCCACTAGGACATTTGCCACCAAATATTTGTACGAAGGCAAATAATGAGTTTGATGGCGAACCTAATTGTCCCGTTGGTGATGATGTTGAATTTACTTTCGTACCATCACGGGATACTTGGTAAGGACTGGATAGATATAAGCATAAACTAGGCAATTGCAGATGGTAGACTAGATATTATGATTGGGGGATGACCTAGGATGCGATGAAAAAGACCCTCCAGGAACTCACCTGGGCATTTTGTGCGATGTAATCGAAAATCTTTTGTCAGAGGAGGACTTTAATGCAAGAGCACAATATCGGCGACACCGCCTACCTTAAAGAGCCCGTGAAAGGATACAGATATGTTGAAATAATTGAGTATGACGGTCCACGTCTGGTTGTGAAAACCACCAGCGGAATGGAGTTAATCATCTATGAAGATGAGTTGGAAGATGATTAGCGAGGCACAGGTAAGTGAGTAGGTGGTGGGGCATCAAGATAACGGTGCAATTCGGACGCACAAACCTGATAAAGATGGTGCAATATATTTAAGCGAGCAGATTTTATGGAAGCGAACTATAGGTTCGCCCAAAAATGAAATGAAAGAGGTGTTTAGGATGCTAGAAACAGTAATAAACGCAAAAGCAACAAAGGTGACAGGAACAAGTAAATCAATAAATCACATTCTTCTTGGCGAACAGGAGAGCTATCTTGGCAAAGATCACAATGAGGAATATCGCTACTTCGTTGACTTTGTATGCAACGGACGACATGATGGTGAGTGTGATTCAAATAACCCCAGGTGTGGCTTCGAAAACATAGTTGTACAGAAAAAATATGAGGACGCTTTGAAGCTAGCAATCAACCTGTCGGAGCTGTACCAAGTGCCCGTTGTGGACGAAAGGCATGATATAACTTTTGCTCCATACATACCCTTTGGGATGCTAAAAATCTCCGCTCTATGCTTGATAAATGTCTGGAGATTG
>WQZZ01000032.1 GCA_009780485.1 Defluviitaleaceae bacterium
ATAATTGCCCATAAGTTGTGTAGGGAAACTCTGGATGAGATTTGGGACAGTGAAGTGGAGCGTTGTAAGAAATTTATTGATGGCGAGGTTCGCAAATGCTTGCCTAATGTGACTTTTGAAGGCAAGATGTACTTTCCCGACGATGGACTTACCTTGTTTCACTCACCAGGTCACGCACCTGATGGCATTAGCATTTACGATGCTGTTGATAAGATTTTGTATGTTGGTGATGAAATAGGCGACACGGATGATGAGATAATACCCAATATTTATACCGACAAAGCCACCCTTATGAAAACACTAGAAATGTGGAAGAAACTAGATTTTGAGATTGCAATATCGGGGCATAACAAACCCCAAGGCAAAGACGTTATAAAAAGAATGGAAGCAGAATTGGCAAAGCTCGAAGGATAAACACTTAACCTTCGAGCTTAGAGCCTGTAAAGAGGTTGTGAGAAGATGACCAAGAAAAATGGGAAAAATTCGAGCTTGGCTCGTGAAAATACAATATTCGGAAAATGGGCAGGACTTGTTGCTCTTTTGGATAGATTTGTCCTTGCACGTGAGGAGGATTTTTTTCGGCGGGTTAAAACCGCCGTTGGCATGAAGATTACTGATGATTTTGGTGACAGCACAGGGCTGTCCACTTATGATGCAGAAATTTTTGACTGCTATACTAATATCATGCAGGTTTATCGCCAAGTTGTTGACCACCACCTGAAAGAGGGCAATGTGGTTACGACCCTAGAAGTTAAGGGTATCTGGGGCGGTATTTATGAGCTTTTAATGTCCCGCTTGATGTTGTATGAGGGTGAAACGGAAATAAACCCTATAGATGCTGAGAAAAAAGGCATTGTTGCCCAGTCGGTTGCGGATGCTTTTGAGCATATGGGCGAAGTCGTAAAAGAATATCGTGGGTCTGACATACGTGGCGAAATTCTCTATGATTTGCGTAAGAGCTTGCTAAAGTCAGAGCTGACTTTTGATGACATGGAAAAAATCTTTATTGACATAACCACGGCATTTGAAGATAATTGTGATGAGCAGTTTTACAGCATTTATCGCCGTGCTTTGGAGACCAAACTGGTAAATCTTAATAACTTGGAACTGCGTCAACAATTGTCTAATTTTAACAGCTTGTTAAAAGAAGAAATTGAGATTTTGCGACAGATTATTGTGGTGCAGGCAATGGCATTAGAAAAAATTATTTGGGATGGCGGTGCAACCCCAGAAGAAACGACGTTTTTGGAAGATGTGTTGGGGGTTTTACGTGAAACCTATCAGCGTGAAGGGCAGACCAGTGGGCGGATAAACCGTGCGTTTATGGAAATCGCCCTTAACCACAAAGAAAACCTTGGAAAAGTGACTATTGATGCTGAAAGCCCAGAAGAATTTGCTGAATTTTATAATGGCGAAACTGCCATGCCTCCTGATTTGGCAGTGATTTTTGAGAACTTTAAGACAACACGGTTGGAAAAATACAAACCTTTTGCAGAAAGTTTGGCAAACGCCCTAGATGAGCGGTTGGGAGACTTTCATAAAAAACTGGCAACCCAGAGGGCTTATTTCGCAAAGAAAACCAGCTGGCAGGTGGGTCAGATGGCGACAGAATGTTGCGATGCTTTTGCTGAAATTGTTAATCATTTCGAGGATGGCAAAGAGCATCTTTTGGCACAGGAAGAAAAAGGTATTATCAAGGGTGTTGCAGAAACGGTCAGTATCAAAATTGACAGCATCAAGGACGGCATTGGACAGTTTGCCGAGGAAGCAAGCGAGATTATTGAGAGTTTTTCTGCTGATGAAGTTGTGGTCTGCGGTGAGAGTTTTGTAACTGAACGCCTGTTGGAAGGTGCATCTGGTGCAAAAGTCGTCAAAGAAATTTTGGATGAATTTGTGGCAACACAACAAGAGGATGCCGAGAAGTCATGGACTAAGCGAGAAGAACCCCTCAACAAAAAGGTGCTTGCTTTCAAACGAGACAATCTTTTCTTCGAGCTGTCAACTTTCGAGGAAATTCTACACTATTCCGTTAGCCGTTTGCGGGAAAGCCTTGATGTACAAATTTTAGAGTTTGTGGTGGAAATTGATAAACAATATAAAAATTTGGAGCAAATCCTCGCCCGCCATGGCATCGAAAAAATTGTTCCAGTTGCTCACGAACCATTTAACGCTAAGGAACACGAAGTGCTGATGGCAGAGGTGCAAGAGGGCTTCAAAAAAGGTGAAATCATCAAGACCATGAATAGCGGATATAGGCGTGGTGAGCAGGTTATAACCCGTGCCAACGTGATTGCGGCAAGGTAGGGTGAGGTTCTGGCTTTGGGGGTATAACATATGGAATTAAAACCATTAAAAAGACTGTCCTCTTTATTGATAATACCTGCATTTGTTAGCAAAAGACAGATTAACCGCTTAAAATGCGACGGCATCAGATATGAAGGTGAAATTGTCGGCTTTGTAGGTAGCGACATGACGGGGCATTATGCCAAAGGGGACTTTGCGTCAGCCACAAGGGTTGAGGTTGCCTACACCAACCAGCAGGGAGAACGTCGCCTTGTGCGAAGCAAATTACTTTTGATGCGAATGGGTGACGGTAAAGACAACTTGACAGCCATGGTGTATGTTGACCGTAGCGACCCCGCTAAATATCAGTTAGAAGTTTTTAGGGTTACAAACAAGTAAAAACAGAGGTGGGATTATGCAAAAATTGTTAAGAAGTGAGATTGTTACGGCTGGGGGGTTTTTCTTTGGCTCCTTGTTGTTTTTTACCATGTGGCTTTTTGGAATAGGATTTGACAATCTGGTTTTGCCAGCCCTTGCTGGTTTTGCTGGGTTCATATATGCTGGACTTTATATGGCACGCATTGTTAAAATCGCAAAGCTGAAAAAGACTGGCAAAACTTATAATGGCATGGTGACGGACATTCGGGCGGACAGTGGCACCCTTGTGAGGTCAGGATATAGAATGGACTGTGGATACACCAATCAGGCGGGGGAATGGCGGGTTGTCACCACCCGTAACCATATGTTGGGTAGCACCCGCAAAACGGAGGAGTTGCTGGCGGTTATCCATGTGGACGAAAGTCACCCCAAGCGACCTTTTGAGGTGGAAATTTATCGTAAGTTGTCGTAGGGAGTTGTTGTCTGTGAGGGCTTTGTGGAAAATCGATATTGTCTATTTGTCCATCTTCCTATTTTATGGATTTTTGTCAGTGATTTTGCCGAATACAGGTTTCTTGCTCCCCTCGGTTATTTTGGGGCTGGGTGTGGTGGTGCTTATAGGTATTTTGAGGAGATGGGCAAGACGGACTAAGTTAAAAAAGCAGGGCATTAGCTATAAAGCTACAGTTTTTGAGATTGTTCATCCGCCCCTTGTATTCATGGCACGTTGGACTGGTGGCGTGCTGGTGCAGTATGTCAATGAAAATGGTGAGCGATGCACGGTGGAGGTTAAACGCCTAATGCTTCGTGCCAGTGACAAGGAAGATTATATGAGGGCGATGGTGTATATCGACCCAAACAAGCCAAAGCATTATGAAGTTGAGGTTTTTCGTATTAACTAGCATAAAGGCGGTGAAATTGTGGACTGGAAGCGGTATCGGGAGTTTTTTGTAAAAAATAAAATAGATGAAGATTTTTTTGTGCTTGGTGTTGATTTGGGAGATGCCACATCTGCCATTTCCTATTTTGATGTTATTCGCAATGCTCCTGAAGTTTTGGACATTTCTGGGGGTTACGGTAAGCCCTGTCCGCCCACAGTTTTGCAATACATCACTGCAAGCCGTGAATGGATTTTTGGCGAATATGCAATCCTTAATGCCAATGGCTCTGATGCCCTTTTAACCAATTTTATAAGCCGTTTAGGGGACGGGGCGTATTTGGACATTGGCGAAGGAGGTAAGTCCGTTGCGGATGTTACCAGCATCTACTTAGAACAACTGATAGGCAATTGTAAAAGCATCAACCCTAAAGCCACCGTTGCTGGAATTTGCACCGTTGTGCCAGACTTTGTGACAAAGGATGCGAAAGATGCCCTTGCAGATGCTTTTGGGAGGGCGGGTTACAAAAGCTCTCTAATTGGGCTTATTGAAGAGCGGGAAGCCTTGCTTCACTACTGTGCGGTTAATGGCATTGGGCAAAAGGGCAACAAGCTACTTTGGCTGGATTTCGGCGCAAGGGGCTTGCGGGGTGGTTTGTACGAAATTGACGAGAACTTTGAGCAAATAACCTGCCTTGCTTCGGATTTAAGTGGAACTTTAAGCTGTAACCAAATTGATGAGGCGATTTTTAACCTACTTGCTATTTATTATTGTAAAGAGCAAGGTGTTGAGCTTGAAAAAGTGTCAAAGGTGGAGAAGGAGCAAATCCTTGCCTTTGCCCATGGTTATCGTGATATGTTGCTAAACCAAGATGGCGGGCGAGACACAAAGCTATATTATAATTTTGTCCATCCGCCATTTGCAAAGACAGTTACGCAAGCACAAATTGGGGACATGACACGTCCTTGGAAAATTCGTTTGGCAGAATTTGTGAATAATTTGCTTGGGGGCAGGGCAACTGCTGGAATTATGGTAATTTGTACGGGCGGCGGTTTTGAAATGCCTTGGGCAAAGGGTCAAATTGCCGAAATGTTTAATAACGCCCATTTCCATAAAAACCCAAAGGGTATTTTGGCACAAGGGGCAACCCTTTATGCCGTCAAAGAGCTGGGCTTGATAAAGTTGCCCGAAATTGTCATTGAAGACAGCCATAAACTGCCCTTTGATGTGGGTATTGACATTGTGCAAGAAGGGAGAAGCCAGTTCCACATCCTAATGGAGCGGGGTAGTTGGCTGTGGCAAAAGCCCAAAACCACCCACCTGATAGCCCGTGGCGAAGATGCGGAAGTAGAGCTTTTATTGCGGGATGAAGTAGGTAAAATCAGCAAACTTGGCACGGCAAAATTAAATGGTTTACCAAAGCGTCCAGCAGGCACGACACGTATTGCCCTTGACTTAGAAGCCAAAACAGCAGATAGCTTTGCCGTGCGACTGAAAGACCTTGGATTCGGTGAAATCTTCCCTGCTACGGGGTATATTGAAAACTATGTGTTTGATACATTAACTAAATAATTACAGGGAGGATACTACTATGTCATATCAATCAATTGATACAATTCAGAATTTACTTTCAAGTACGGTGTTTTCGCACGCTGTTTCACCCAAAAAGGCTGCTGGTAGAGCCTTGGGAACTTTGATTGAAATCATAACCTTCTACCTAATTAAGTCATGGGGACATGAGTACAAAACGGCAATCGAAAGACCTTTACCAGAGTATGCTAATAGCGACATCGTGCACAATGTAGAATTCACTTTGCATCGCAATAGGTTTGTGAAAAGCATAGAAGCACCTGCAACCAGTAGTATTTCGTCTACTAATATATTTAGAGTTGCGGAGCTTTCATATCCATTTCAAAGAACGAGGACATCACGAAGCTTGCTAAAGAACGGAGTGATGAAGAACGCTTGTCTTGTTGCTGATTCATCATCATCTTTTTGCAATGCTTATTTTTCAGAAGATAAAGACAGTATAAAGATTTATGAGTTGAACCATTCTCTCTATGCAATGTTTGAATGTAAACGTGTGGGCGTGGAGGAGGGTATGAAAAAAGGTCCTCAAACCATAGAGAAAGCAAAACAAGGTTCATATGTTGCGAGAACCGTGTCTTCCATACAGGGGATTAGGCGTAATGATGGAAGTGTTGGCGGTGCGGTGGAAAGGGATGGAAAATTTGAATTTTATGATGACTACGAGGCACTTATCGAAAGGGCTATATTTAGACATGAAGTTGATGTGTTAACCGACTTTATTCTGACCGTTGGTGTTGTGAGTAATCACGGAAATTGGTTCACCTAGGAAAACCAGAATAAGGAAATGAAGGTGATGGCACAATCGTATGACTGGTTACTATTTTTAACAGATGAGGGACTAGCTAGTTTTATCCAAGATATTATGGATGGCAGGATTGGGTTTGAAATAATCAAGGACGCTTTTGAAAGAAGCTACGACCAAGGCAAGAAAGTAAATCGCTTTACGAAGACCAATATGGATTTCGAAGCCGATACTATTTTGACTAAATACTTCACGGAAAATCTTGGGGAAGTCGAGCCTTGGTTTAATGTGATAACTCCTAGAAACAAAGAACTTGGCTTACTTAATGAGATGCTAAAAGAGCTACATAGTATGGAGGTGCAGAATGTCGGCAGGTAGACAATCCATCACGAGCAATAAAGACTGGTGTACACCAAAAAATATGTTGACGCCATTAAAGAGGTTTGGGGTGGCAACATTAGTCTTGACCCGTGTTCTAGCACATATTCCATAGTTGGTGCAGATATAGAATTTTTACTCCCAGATAAAGATGGGCTTAATGAAGAATGGGACTTTCCCACGGTGTACGTAAATCCACCTTATGGAAGTGATAAAGAGCGAAAAACCAACATACGTCATTGGTTCAAAAAAATCGCAGAAACGTATCATAAATATGATAACGAAATCATTGCTTTAGTGCCAGTGGCAACGAATACACAGCATTGGAAGAAATATGTTTTTCCTGTTGCGAGTTCAATATGTTTTTTATATGATACACGCCTTAAATTCATAATTGGTGGTACGGACAATAATAAGGGCGCTCCAATGTCTTGTTGCATGATATACTACGGAAAAGAAAATGATTTGTTTATGGAAATATTTTCAAAGTTTGGTGCTGTTGTTCCGCTTTCTGAAATAATCGTACCAGAACCGTCAAATCTTTACAAACAAGCCGAAACTAACCTTGCTTAACACACAGGAGGACGAATAAATGAACTGGGAAAAATATCGTGAAGAAATAGCGTCGAAGGGCAGTTTGCCAGAGGATTGGTATGTTTTGGGCATTGATTTAGGGACAACCAATTCCGTTATAAGTTTTTGGGACGGGGGCGGCAAACGACCAGAGCCTATTGACACCAGCAATGGGTTTGGTAAAATACCGCTACCTTCTGTGGTGCAATATCGCCCCGAAGATGCGGGCGAAGGCGAGTGGGTTGTCGGGGAAGAAGCCTGGCGAAGCATTAAGATTTACCCCGAAACCACAATCCGCTCTATTAAACGTAAAATGGGAACGGATGAGCGGGTAGAACTTGGTGGCAAAGCCCTGTTGCCCGAGGAAATTTCTGCTAAAATTTTAACAGAACTTGTGGATTATTGCCAGAGTTTGAACCCCAAGGCGGAGATTGCTGGGCTTGTGGTTTCTGTGCCTTATGATTTTGATGATTCTGCAAAAAAAGCCACCATGCGTGCGGTGGAAATTGCGGGGCTTGGGGACAAGCTAATTTGCCTTATGGAAGAACCAAAAGCCGCCGCACTTGCCTATAATTTCCGCAGGGAGCTGGCACAGGATGAGAAAATTCTTGTATTTGACTTTGGTGGCGGAACGCTGGATATTACTTTATTTCATGTGGTGGAGAAAAATGACGCAAAAATCCGTTTGCAGGTTATTTCTGAGGGCGGGGAAGCCCAACACGGCGGGGATAACATAGACGAAATTATTTTATCTAAGTGTATGCGGTTGATTGAGGAGAAAATTGGGCAGACCGCCAAAGACATAGCCCCTGAAAACAATGCAGAGCTGATTTTGCGTGCAAGAGAAGCCAAGGAGCGATTGAGTGGGGTTAAATCCTTCCGTATCCCCTTCACCTTCTGCATACCTCCCTTTGTTGAGATGGTTACACGAGAGCAGTTTGAGGAGCTTTGTAGCGACTTCATCGACAAAACCCGCAAGCTGGTGCAAAAATGTCTGCGTGAAGCATATACAGGGGCGGTGTACCCCGACCAAGTTGACCGTGTGCTTTTAGAGGGCGGAAGCTCTCAAATGCCGTGGATACGGGATATGTTTATCGAAATTTTTAATGACGAAAGCAAGGTTTATGTAAGTGATAGACCAGCCCTCGATATTTCGCTTGGTGCGACTTATTACGCTGCTATGAAAATGGGTCTTTTGTCCAGTGCTGACATGGAAGCAGAAACCGCAACGCCCGAGGTGGAATTTGAGGTGACTGTTCCCCATGACATTGGGCTGGAAATTCACAATGGCACAAAGAAGTCATTTTTCCCGATGATACGCCGTGGTACTCCCTATGCCCTTGCCAAAAAAAGTCATGTTTTCACACTTTCTGGGGCATTGCCAGAGGATATGACAGGTCTTGATTTGAAGATTATGGAGCGGATGGACAAAAACGACACCGTTGATGATTGCAAATTGATTGGCGAGGTTGCAATTATTGGTTTACCCCAGCGTCCTAGTGGCAAAACACGCCTAAAAGTTACGCTTTTAGTAGAGGAAGAAGGTGGATTGGTCAAAGGAGCTGTGGAAGACATGGGCTTTGGTGACGAGTATGAGCCGTCTGGATACAGTGAAAACTTTGACCCGTCACGCTTTAACAAGCGAACCGTGGGGGCGTGATTATGAAAAAATGGATTGCTGGGATTTTGTGTGCAGTTGGGTTGTTTTTGGTGGCTTGCAGTGGTTCTGATGGGCAGATGGAAGATGGTGTTTACGAACCAGAAATAGAGCTGGATTATTATACAGATTACGACGAACACCCTAACGCTCGCTTTCTAGAAGATGTGGACTATCTATTCTATATTTTAGAGAACAACTTCCCTTTGTTTAATGCTGCCGAACGGTCTTTGGGCATTGACGTGGCAGAGATAAAGGCAACCACCCGCTTCACTATCGAAAACGTGACAACTATAAACGACACCCATTTTCAGCAAAGATTGCAAAACCTATTTTTTAGCCATTTTAATAGTTTTGGACACTTGTTTATGATTGATGATAATTTATTCCATTCCTTCCTTCAACCCCATGGATTGCAACCGTGGATGGAAATATTAGACAACCCCGCCTCTCATCACTTTTATGGCGACCCGCCACCTCGACATCAAGGTCAAGGTGGAATGGGGATATTCTATAATCCAGATAATGTCCTTACAGAAACCCTCGGGGAAGGACGTATTGCCTATATTGCAATCCGTACATTTTGGCATGAGAACATAAACCCCGATAGCGACATAATTCTTGAATTTTTACAAAGTGTTGCACATTACAACCATTTAATACTCGACATTAGGGGCAATGGTGGCGGTAGCTCTACCTACTGGACGCATATTATAATGCCACTTTTACTTAACCAGCCTGTAACGGCATATTTTTATAATTTTACTATGGACGGGCAACACTTGCGAAGGTTTTACAGCGACACATCTCCTGATTTTGCTGATTTTACTCCTGTTTATGACGGTCTATTGGAGGGCTTTCCACTTTTGCATCCTGATGATGCGGGACTTTTCGAGTATTATTTTAGGCTTGCCATTCCCATAGAACCTCATCCTGAGTTTGCCGTTGGCTTTAACGGCAAAATATGGCTTCTTGTGGACGAGTATAATTTTTCAGCGGCAGAAACCGCCACACAAATAACTCAACAAACAAACTTCGCAACTATTGTTGGTGTTTCAACGGGTGGTGGCGGTGGACGCACACCGATAGTAGCAGTTATGCCAAATTCGGGCATTGCCGTTTACTTTCAAGCCGTTTATGGCATTGACCATTTAGGACGAAACGGATACGAATTTTCCGCACAGCCCGACATTTTTAACCGTGACGGTATGGATGCACTGGCAACGGTGTTGGCGATTATCGAAGAAGGGGATTATTGATTATGAATTATCGTGAACAATTAGAAACAGAAAGGTTAATTTTGAGATTACCAACACTGGATGACGCAGATGCCTACTATTCTTGGGGGTCAGACCCCGAAAATGTGCGTTATGTGGCGTGGGGACCAAATGATATGGAGCAGACGAAAAGTTTTCTTGCGGGTGTACGTAAAGGTATGGAATTTGCTGTTGTGCTAAAAGAAAGCGGAGCAGTTATTGGCAGTGGTGGCATTTATCCCAACAGTGCAGGCGATACGGCAGAACTTGGTTGGATTTTGCATAAAGACCACTGGAAAAAGGGGCTTGGCACAGAGTTTTGTGCGGAGCTTATAAGATATGGCTTTAATGATTTGGGGCTTAGGCGGATAACCGCTCCCTGTGCCGCTGTGAATTATGGCAGTTATCGTATCATGGAGCGTAACGGAATGCGACGAGAAGCCACTCATGTCAAGGCTTTTTGGGCTAGGGTTGATAAAGAGTGGGTTGATGAGGCTGTTTATGCTATACTTGCAGAGGAGTACCTGTAGAGAGGGGGGCTTTAATCGTGATTACACATACAGTAAAACTAACTGTTTCCAATGGGGAGGCTGTCGATTTTTATAATTTTATGATAAACCCAACCACCGAGCGCTATAGACAATGGTGGCCTGGGGAGCATTTGGAATTTTGTATTGTAAAGCACGGGGACGAAAACCATTTAGGTGACTTGGTATTTGTTGACGAATACTTGGGTGGCAAACGTCGCTTGACTTTTCATGGGCAGGTGGTAAAGGCGAGACCACCATCAGGGAATAAAGCGGGGCAAATCATCTGGCACATGAAGAAGGCATGACTTGCTTTGCCCGCTTATCTAAGCTTGGTGTTGAAAGACACACCTAAAGGGGTTTTGGTGAAACATCAATTGCGTATTGGGTATAAAGGATTAGGTCTTTTAGACCCTTTCATAAAGTTGTACTTTAGCAAAGGTTTTCAAGCAGACTTGGAGAAGCATTGTCATCTGGAATGGCACATACTTGCACGTATGTTGGCAAACGAAAATTAAAGGAGGAAAAAATATATGGCTTATTTAGGGATTGACTTAGGAACGACCAATAGTGTTGCTGTTATTTACAAAGATGGCGGGGATGCTTTGGAAGTTGTAAGGCTTGACGGGGCGGACGAGGTTTTGCCGTCTGTGGTTAGTTATATGGAAGAAGGTACGGTGGTTGGCGCAGAAGCTAAAAGTGGGGCGATAATTTACCCAGAAGCCACTGTTATGAGTGTTAAGCGGATGATGGGCAGTGACGAGCGGGTTTTGATTGGCGAAATAGAAAAAACCCCAGAAGAAATTTCTGGCGATATTTTGCGGAAGCTAAAGGTTGCGGCGGAGGAGCAGTCTGGCGAAACTTTTAACGAGGTGGTTATTACACATCCTGCCTATTTTAACGACAGACAGATTTTTGCTACACGACAGGCGGGTTTGTTGGCTGGCTTTAAGAATGTGTTTTTATTAAGTGAGCCATTGGCGGCCGCCATTGAATACGGCTTCCGTCAGGGTTATGCCCAAACATTGTTGGTTTATGACATGGGTGGTGGTACATTTGACGCTTGTGTTTTGCGTGTGGGCAAGGATGAGAATGGGGAAGAAATTTTCCAGGAATTGTCCAATGTGGGTGATATGTCCCTTGGTGGTGACGACTTTGACAGCGAGCTTATCCGCTGGATGAAAGAGAAATTTAAGCTTCAAAATGAGCTAGATTTGGACGGTCTGGACAATGCAGAGCGTAAGCGTGTGTTACAAAAGCTGAAATTTGAAGCGGAAAGCGTCAAGAAGAAACTAAGTGGCACAAACAAGGCACAAATCCGCATAAATCCTTTGGTTATCCATGATGGCGTGCCACAAAATCTGACATTGGAAATTAGCCGTGAGGAATTTGAGGCAATTATCCGCAAATATGTAGACCGCAGCCGTGATATTATCGAGGAGGCTTTGAAGCGTGCCAATTGCCACGCTGATGAGATTTCTAAGGTTATTTTGGTGGGCGGAAGCACGCTAATACCCATGGTGCGTCGTATGGTGGCGGGCTTTTTGAAAGAGCCATACCGTGCCACCGACCCCGCAAAGTCCGTTGCCATGGGTGCCGCCATTTATAACTACTTAATTCATTTGCCAAGTAGCAATGTGAAGGTTGGGCAGATTACCCGCCAAATTTTCGGCACGGAAGCGGTTATAAATGTTGCCACCAAGGAAAAGGGTTTGATACCAATTATTCCCATGGGTACGGCAATCCCTGCCAAAATTTCTGACTCCAATTTTGCCGCCACAGGGGCATCTACTGTTAATGTGGACGTGTATCAGTGGGAAGCGGGGCATGAGGATGACAAGAAATATATGGGAAGTGTTGTTTTGAGCGGTTTGGCAGGGGCGACCCAAATCGAAATAACATATGCCATTGACGAAAACAACCTTTTCGAGGTTTATGTAAAAGACATTGCCACAGGCAACGAAAAACGTGCCGAATTTGACCGCACAAAGTTTACAGCACCCCCAGCTACACGTGAAACAGGCTCGGCAGGCAATGTCAACGTGGTTTTCTGCATCGACACTACGGGGAGCATGGACACATATATTAACGGAGTCAAAGACCGTGCAATCGAATTTTCCCAAATCCTCGCAAGTAAGGGTGCGACATTTAAGCTTGGTCTAATCGGCTTTGGCGATTTGTATGAAAAAGAGAAGATGAGCGTTTACAACTTTACCAATGACGTGGTTAAATTCCAAAAGCAAGTGAAGAATATCCCGAGAACTTATGGCGGTGACATCCCAGAATCTGCTTTGGATAGCTTGGAAACTGCTGTAGAGTTGCTACAAACCAGTGGGCGGGAGGCAGACACACAAAGCATCTTCATACTAATAACGGACGCACCACCCCATGTGCCAACATATTCAGGCAAATCTGTGCAAGATATTTGCGATATGCTTGCCTCCCAGAATGTGGTAACATATGTCGTTGCCCGCAAAGACCGTGAGTCTATCGAAGCCTACGACCCAATCACCAAACCCTACGGCAAGTTTTACGACCTTAGCGACAAGTTTCACGACATACTAGACAACATCGCCGCCAGCATTGCCGAACTTGTTAGATTATAGTTTACGAACACACAAAACCCGCAGAGTTGGCGTCTGCGGGTTTTGTGTGTTCGTATTTAGTGTGTAATCTGGAATATTAATTACTCCGCCTTTTCCTCATTAAGATATTTACGCATAAACATAAAATTTAGTACGGTCTCCATTAAAAGTGTAGAACAATACTATAAACCTTGGAATGGCAAACAAAATTATGGAAAAGCCCGTAAGCAGAATTAAAATCACAAATAAAGTTACCATTGTAGTAAAAATTGCTACACGCAAAGCTTTTTCCGCTTTTTTGTGCCTAGCAATTCCGAATATACCTTGAATTATCAGCGCAGTCCATCTATTTCTGTGAAAGCATAAGGGATTAGGTTGCTTAATCTCCCTCCACTCCTTCGTTTAGAAGTCCGATTCCGAAAAAATAAACGACAGCAAAAAGTACGCCCAACAACAAGAAAGGTACACAAGTAATATCAGTGCTAAGCATAAAAAAACTGCCCTTTGGTTTGTCGTTCCATCGTGCAATCAGATTCTTAGACATAAAAATAACCTCCTTGTCTTGAAATTTAGGATTGACTTAATCAGCCCAAGTGAGGTATAGTCTCAGTGGGCTATATAAGGCTCATGCAGGACACGTAGGTTGATAGTTTTTGCGGACTTTGTAACTTATGCGTCCTTTTCGACTGAATCAGCATTATGACCTAAGTGGTGGATTTGCCAACAAAAAAATAAAAGCCACAACACGTCTTTTTCTTAGTTGTGTTGTGGTTTTATGCCATAATTATAAATACAACTAAATGACGAGCTAGGTTGTACATATCTCCATACCGTAGTATATATCCGAATTTTGTTCCACTTGCCATGGTTTCAGGGTTGAGATTTCTAACCTTGTAAACCCAACGCTTTCATACATTCTTTGGGCGGGTATAAAATCGTTGTCTGTAGATACAAAAATTTCTTTTACATCGTTTTTGGTAATTCTGCTTATTGCTTCTTGAAGTTGTAGTTTACCATACCCTTTCCCCTTATACTTTGGAATGATGCAGTTGTCGCCAATAATTGCATATTCAGGCAAATTCCTTGGGTCCCAAGCTAGAAAACCGATTGCTTCATCACCTAATGTAGTAACAAAGCAATATTTATCTCCAATATTTGTTAGGTTGTCGAAGAAAAAATTTTCGTCAGCCAGCCATTTTTCTTTGTAGGTGGCTTCGTATTTGCCATCAAAAGAATACGCATCTGCCAGTAGTTGGTAGAGTATCCCTTGGTTAAAGTTGCTTAGTTTGTTAAATTTTATGTCCATTTTGAACACGCTCCTCTATGGATTTGATTTTCTAATGTCCCCTCCAAAATCCTTGTTATATCCTGCCCAATTGGTGGTGGCTGGACCTTTTGACAAATGTTCTTCAAATTGTTTTGTGTGGGCATCCAAGGTATCGGCATGGCTTAAAATGAACGCTTCTATAGTTCTGGGTGTGATGGGCGAGCCGTATTCTAATTTGCCGTGGTGGGATAGCAGGCAATGCAACAACAAATTTTGTAATTCCTTTGGGAAACCTGTAATTTGTGCCATTTCAGTTGAAACAAGAGTTGCACCCATGGTTATGTGACCAAGAAGCTTGCCTTGGTCGGTGTAGTCGTTTTCTGGGAAAGGTGACAATTCATAAATTTTGCCTATGTCATGTAGTAGGGCGGCTGTTATAAGCAAGTCACGGTTGACAAATTTGTAACGTGGGGCTAAAAAGTCGCAAATTTGAGCTACATTAAGGCTGTGTTCTGCAAGTCCTCCCATGTAGCTGTGGTGCTTTCTCATCCCAGCAGAATGTGCAAGAAAAGTTGCTTTAATTTCTTGGTTGTGGACTAAGATGGCTTCTAGCAAGGTTTGTAAATGTTTATTGTCGATGCTTTCAATTAGACTGCAAATCGTCTTGTAAATTTCGTCAATGTCCTTTTCGGTGGTTGGTATGTAATCGGCTGGCAAGTACTCCCCTTCGCTACTTTTGCGGATTTTGCGTACATTAAGTTGCAGTTGCTCTTTGTAGTTCTCCACATTGGCATCAACTTTAATGAAGTCACCAGATTCAAAGCTTTGTATGGCGTTGTTTAGCGACCATACATTTGCTATAATTTCCCCAGTTCTGTCTACTAAGGTTAGTCTTAAATAGTTTTTGTCGCTTTTGGTTTTAAGGGTTTCTCGTTTTTTGCAAAGATAGTGGGCGGTTACACGTTCGCCCTCTTGAAGATTTTCTATATATCGCATTTTGTCCTCGTTTCCATTGTATTATTTTGGGTGATTTTATGTAACTTTGCGGTGGTGGGGTTGGGAATTATATAGATGATGATGCCCAACCCCAAAGAAAAATACTAATAGGCATGGGACGAGCAATGCTCGCCCCTACCAAGTTGATGTGATTTTCCTATTTTATTCGTCGGCTTTGAGACCTTTGCCTTTCCATTTGCCCCGCAACATTCGGGGGATGAAGAAGGCGGAGCGGGCAACCCAATCCAAATACATACCAATCCAAACCCCTGCGATGCCCATGCCTAGCACAATACCAAACACAAAGCCTAGGGCGATTCGCACGGTAAACATTGTGCTGATGGATACAATCATAGGATAGACCACATCTCCTGTGGCACGCAAACAGGCGGGCAATACAAAGGATGCTGGCCAGAAAAATGGTGCTATCAGCAGGTAGGAAATGACGATTGTCGGCAAATATTCCATGGTTTCTGGCGTGGGGTTAAATGTGGCAAAAATTGGGTTGCGGAATAATATTATTAACAAACCCAAAGCCATTAGAAATACAAAGCCCATCCCGATGGAGAACATGGACGTTTTTACCACATCATGGGTTTCGCCACGCCCAACACGTTGACCCACCAAAATCATTGCACCTGTGGCGAGTGCCATTCCTGGCACATTTGCAAAGTTCATCATGGTAAAACCGATGGTGTTGGCGGCAATGGCGGCTGTGCTTATTGTAACAATCATGACCTGTGTTATCAAGCGACCAGCTTGGAACAGTCCAGACTCGAAGCTGGTGGGCAAACCAAGGCGTAAAATTGCCTTTTGACGACCAAAGTCTGGTTTGAAATACTTAAATTTGTTTATGCGTAGGTTTTTGGCTCTTTTAGTCAAGAACCAGCCAGATGCAATCAAGCCAACCACTTTGGAAATTGTCAACGCCCACGCTGCACCGTAAACCCCCAAATCCAGCACCCCGATAAAGATGATGCCGAGTATGAGGTTAAAGCCGTTCATTATCAAGGAAATTACCATGGGGGCAAAGGTGTCGCCTGTTCCACGTATTATACCAAAGGTCGTCAGTGTGACGGCAACAACGGGATAGGAAAAATTCATAATGGTTAGGAAGGTTCGGGCGGCATCCATAACTGCTGGTTCTGCTTCTGCAAACAAGAGGTTCAGAATTGAGTCACGAAATACAAGGATGACAACAAACATCGCCAATGACGCCACTGCCGACAGCATAATTGCCTGTCCGCCTGCCTTTTTTGCCGACGACCTGTCCCCACGCCCCATATATTGGGAAACGACAATTGTGCCTCCTGTGGTTAATGCAGCAAACAACGCCAAAATTAAATGCGTGATGGCATCCACCATACCCAAAGCCGATGTGGCGTGTTCCCCCACGAAAAAGGATATTAACATAATGGAAAACATACCCATAAGTGACACAGAAATATGTTCGATTGCCATGGGTATGGAAATTTTTAATAGTTCCTTGCTACGGATTTTAATTTCAGAACGTGTCAAAATTTTTTCTCCTTATACACTTGCATTCTATAGGATTATATGTTATAATATTGAAAATAGGGTTAGGAGCAAACCTAGTCCTTAGCTAATCGCAAAGCGGTTGGCGGTTAGTGTGTACAATTGGTGATTATGGATAGCCGTATCGTTGGGAGATGCGGCTATCGCTTTTTAGTGATTATATCTACTATGTATATTATCAGGCTTAACAATGCCAGCAAAAACATACCAGCACTGATAACAACCGTGATTATCTCTCAAATGTAGACATAGGCTTTCACCTCCTTTACGAAGGTTTCCGCCAACCGCTTGCTTATATTAAATTAGAAAGGGTTTCGGACTTGCTCCGTCCCCTTTTTTATTATATCACAAGCTGGGTTATAAAAGCAAGGTGGGTAGAATAAAATTTTAAGGACAGGGGGCGAATTATTTATGGTTAGAATTTATGAACTTAGACAAAAAGAAATTATCAATATAAAAGACGGCACCCGCTTTGGATATGCGGCAGACTTGGAAATTAACATGGAAACTGGCGAGATAACTAAAATAATTGTACCAGGTCCTGCCCGTGTTTTTGGTGTTTTTGGGCGTGATGCAGAATATTGCATACCATGGGATGCGGTTCAGCAAATGGGGGATGATGTTATTTTGGTGGACGTGGATGTGGAGGAGTGCTTGGAAGAATTTTAGAACAGTGCTATTGACAAAAAACCTTCTTTGCTTTACGATTGTGGGGTAGGAGGTTGTTTTTATGAAAAGAATTTTGTTGTTGGCGACGGCTTTGGTGGCGTTTGTTTTGGTGGCTTGCAGTGGCAGGGAAGATATTGTGGTCGAATATAATGTGGATGAAAAATCGGATTATTTGCCAGAGGTTTCTGCACCCGACACCCTTCTTACTGTGGAGGATAGCGAGGTGGCGAGTGATGCCATTATAGACTTGGTAGAAGATGACCCAATTTTTACTATGCAACCCCTGCCACCGCATATTATCCAGCTAATTGATGGTAGTTCTTTCCACCCAGAAGCACCTTTTGGGCATGATTTTCTAACATATCTAACCATCAGTCACTGGGATTTTGAAGGCAACCATAAGCAAGGGCATATGATTGTGGCTGAAGAAATTGGCAGGGAAGTGTTGGAGATTTTTGAGGAAATATTCCATGCGGGTTTTCCTATAGAAAGAATGAGGTTGATTGACTTTTACAATGCTTTGGATTATTATTCCATGGCAGACAACAACAGTGCGGCATTTAACTTCCGCACCATTGCTGGCACAAACACCCTATCACGCCACGCATTTGGCATGGCTATAGACATTAATCCAATCCAAAATCCTTATATCCGTGGTGACACAATTTGGCCAGCCGCTGGTATTGAATATATTGACCGTGAAAATGTACGGACAGGGATGATAACACGAGGTTGCCCAGTGTACACTGCCTTTACTAGCCGTGGGTGGATTTGGGGTGGCAATTGGACAAGCCCGAGGGACTACCACCACTTTGAGCGTCGCTAAACATTGAGAAATTTGGATAAAAAATCCTTGACAAAAAGTATCAGATATTATATAATGTTGTCGTGTTGACTAATTAGACCTAGCACACAGAGGTAAAAAGGGTAAATTTGAAAACATGCAAGGTGGGTCCTGAAGCTAGCCACTTTAATCCCACCATTGCATGTCTACCCGTCTACAACATAGACCTAGAGATGATTATACATCATCCAAGGTCTACTTTGCAAGCACTTTTTCAAAATTCAAATAACCGAGATAAAAAACAAGCCTTGCGATACACCCCCGCAACGGCTTGTTTTTAGGTGATTATTTACTTGGTAGGGGCGGGCATTGCCCGTCCCATATCTGCTGGCACTATTCTTTGGGATTGCACGATATCGTCTGCATAAGTGGGACGGGCAATGCCCGCCCCTACCGTTAGTGTTGGGGTGTTTAAGATTTAGTTATGAGCTTCGTCAAAAAGTTCTCTGAAGCCTTCGATAATAAGTCTGGTGGAGAAAGTCGCACCAGCAACCGTGTCTATAT
>WQZZ01000033.1 GCA_009780485.1 Defluviitaleaceae bacterium
AACCTGTCGGAGCTGTACCAAGTGCCCGTTGTGGACGAAAGGCATGATATAACTTTTGCTCCATACATACCCTTTGGGATGCTAAAAATCTCCGCTCTATGCTTGATAAATGTCTGGAGATTGTGCGAGGGTACTCCCGACAATTGCACAGGAGAAACCGCCAGTATTGATGAAAGCAGAATAAGAGAAAACACTGGGTCGTTTACCAAAAGTGCCGAGGTTTTGGTGGGTCATAATGGTGAGCCACCAGAGTGGTGTGTGTTGGAGAGTGATTGTGGGTGTGATGGTGAGTGTTATTGCGATTGTGGTCGCTTCTTTAAGTTTCGTGGGATTAGGCTTTTCATGGATGATATGGTCGATTATATTCCGCCCTCACCCGAGTCTAGCTCACCTGATAACTCTGAGTGTAGACCGAGATAATTCACAAATGGCAGAATAACAAAATGGGAGGTATGTGTGATGTACGATTTTCCTTTCACAATCAGGCAAGTAGCAGAGATTTTACACTTAAAAATCCGCCATGACAAAGGTTATGGCAAAAATATGGATGTTGACTGTCCGTTTTGTGACAAAAAGGGCAAAATGAACCTTAATGCCTACAAGAATGTGTTTAGGTGTAACTATTGTGGCGAATACGGAGGAATGATTGCATTGTATGGTAAAATCCACGGTCTTCGCAATGGTGATGCTTATAAAGAGATTTGTGGGATTTTAGGAATTGACAACCAAAACTCCGATAATAGCGATGATGAAAAGTCGTCAGGGCAATGTAGCTCCTCCCGATCAGTTTCGATACGCTCGGCACAGACAGTAGTGGGGTCAGGCTCTATGTCGCAGAGTAGACGCCCAATCCCACCAGAACCACCCAAACGAGCAGATGCACAAACCATCCATCAAACCTATTCAACGCTACTTTCGATGCTTTCGCTGTCTGAACCACACAGGGATAACCTTCTATCTAGGGGATTATCATCTGATGATATTGTGAAGCATGGTTACAAAAGTGTGCCAACCTTTGGTCAGCAGGGACTATGCGATAAACTTATGCAGGCTGGGTGTATCATTGAAGGTGTTCCAGGGTTTTATAAGGAAATGATAGAGGTTGATGATGTTATGGGTGTCAACGAGGGTGTTGCCGACAGTAGCAGGATTAAAGATACAGTCAACATTCATAATGTTGGTAAGTCCGATGGTATCATCAATAGACCAAAGAAAAGAATTTGGAACGGCAAATGGAATGTCAAGCTAAACGCCCCAGGTATTTTAATTCCTATATACGGAATGGACGGTAAGATTGCAGCGTTACAGATTCGCCTAAATAAAGTTTTTAGTGGGCGGAAGTATATTTGGCTATCTTCAAGCGACTTGGAGGGCGGTGCATCTTCTGGTGCGCCCATTCACTTCATAGGTGACCCAAACGCAAAGAGGGTATTTGTGACAGAAGGGGCTTTGAAAGGTAATATAGCCTACAGTCTATCTGGGCATACCTTTGTGTGCATCGCAGGAGCAAACAACCTTGGAGGCATGGATGCGGCACTTTCGTTTTTCCGAGATAACGGAATCGCCAAAGAGATTGTTGAAGCTCTTGATATGGATAAAGTGCTTGTGATTAGCGGTAAACCCATGAGTAATGAAGGCACACTCGACAAGAATTTCTCTGACCAGAACCCTAGTAAAGAAAGTGTAGACCACGTAAGGGAGGATAAAAATGATAACAGAAATGGTTTGAATAGTATGTCCCCAAATGTTGCAGCACAAAATATGATGAAAAATGCCGTACAAAAAGGCAATGTTCATATCGCTACTGCCGCTCGAAACCTACGGGACAAAATATCCGCTTACGGTTTCATTACAAAGTCCGCAGTATGGGATGACCGAGAGGGTTTGATTAACGGCATTGATGACCATTTTTTGGCGAAGATACAATCAAGACAAAGGATGGCTTGCGGTGAGGATATACCTACATCGACAGTGACACCTACAACTAAAGTGGCTTAGATGTCAATGGATAAAATCAGCGGGGGAGTTCATAGGCTCTTACGCTGTTTTTTTGTTTCTGATTTTATTTTGGGGGGTAAATTGTACACCCCTTTGGACGTAGCCCATACAGCTACTTGAGTATTCAAATAGAAAGCCTACAACAAAACCCTTAAAGCAAAGCAAGCAGAAATACTCAAAATACTATATGGACACGTGGATGATTCCTGTGGTATTATTACTTATGTGAATGATGCTTTTGATGCGGTGGTGTCCGTGTCCGTGGGAAGTGTATTTGCGAATCATAAGATATTTTAGCAGAAATAGAATTGGTCGGGACTAATCGACTATTGTATATTCCACTCAAAAAGTTAGGTTTACCGTCTAGCTACTTTGGGTCAGTTCAGACGAGTGGTCCGTATGGCGTGGAATATTCAACTATCTGCTGAACACCTAATGATTTAGATATGATTAAGATTAAAGACATTGGAATCAAAGTTGTTTCATGTATGTAGAAAAATTGACTTAAAAATATTCAAGAGGTGATAAAAATGCAAAAAATAAAACTAGGAAAAACGGGCTTAACAGTATCCCGCACAGCTTTCGGGGCTATCCCCATCCAACGGATAAGTGAAGATGAGACCCGCACCCTTTTGCGCAAGGCTTACGAAGGTGGCATCAACTTTTACGACACTGCACGTATGTACGGAGTTAGTGAAGGTAGAATTGGCAGACATTTGGGAGATGTACGCAGTGACATTATAATTGCTACAAAAACAGGAGCAAAAGATGCAGAACAATTTGAAAAAGACCTTGCCACATCTCTAACAGAGCTTGGCGAGGGCAGTTACATTGACATTTACCAATTCCACAACCCGCCCTTTGTGCCACGCCCAGGTGGTGCAGACGGTATGTATGATGCTATGCTCAAAGCAAGAGATGAGGGCAAAATTAGACACATCGGCATATCCAACCACAGCGTGGATGTTGCAAAAGAAGCTGTTGAAAGTGGCTTGTTTGAAACCCTGCAATTTCCACTAAGCCACATTGCAACTGATGAAGAAGTGCAACTTGTGGAGCTTTGCGAACAGCATAATGTGGGTTTTATTGCCATGAAGGGCATGGCTGGCGGTTTGATTACCAATGCAAAGCCTGCCTTTGCCTTCCTTCGCCAATTTGAAAATGTTATACCCATTTGGGGCATTGAACATATGTGGCAGTTGGAGGAGTTTCTTGGCTATGAAGCAAATCCTCCCTTGTTGGATGACGAGCTGTGGGCAGTCATAAAAAAGGATAGGAATGAACTTGCGGGTGGTTTTTGCCGTGCTTGTGGTTATTGCCTGCCCTGTCCCACCCAGATACATATCCCCCAAGCCGCCCGCATGAAATTGCTCCTTGGTCGTACAGCTGTGGAAGGTTTGATTAATGAGCGTGGTCAGGAAATGATGGGCAAAATCAAAGGTTGTATTGATTGTGGGCATTGTATTAAGAATTGCCCTTACAAGTTGGATACCCCAACGCTGTTGAGGGATAATTTGAGGTTTTTTGAGGAGTTTTTGGCTAGTAGACCCTCCACCTAAGCACAATCAATAACATAGATTCCAAGATTACATAATATATGCCCATGAACAACAACAGTGAAAAGTCCAATTTTCGATATTTCATAATTGTTGTTCATGGGCAACTTTTTATAATCTCAGACTGATTCTACTCGTCTGGTAATTTCCAATATCCAGGCTTGCCAAAACCCTCCCTAACCGTAACAACCTTTAGTTCCTCCCTGGCTCTACGCAAAGTCTGCTTGGATATACCAGACTGTTCAGCCTCCAGTTCAACATCTTTGCAAAGATATTCACCATTGGCAAGGTTATCACGCAGAAATTCCTTAGCTTCCTCCAACGCACTAATTTCTTTCTCGTTGTCATCACCTTGGTAACGACGGTTCTTTTTGTTGCGGCCTTCAATTATACTTGACGTGAGATATGTATCGGGATTCCAGACAAGCCCGCTGTCGTTTATTGTGAAACCAATAACTCCGTCCATATTTCCGATATTGCTCTTGATTTGTGTAATGCCCCTCTCTTTGGGGTTGCTATGGTCATTTCCAACCATAAGAACCGAACGGGCGGCAGATGTTATGTCGATACTGCCAAGACCACGGTGGAAACCGCCTCCTTGTCCAGATTTGGTAAGGTGTTCTACAAGTAAGATGCTACAATCATACTTCTCAGCCAATACACGAAGGTGTGTCATAATAGGACGAACCGAGTTAGCACGATTCATGTCGGAATTACCAAAGTATCCCTGGATGGGGTCAACGACAACAATTGATGGCTTGGACTGTGCTATTAGCTGTTCAAACATTGGGCTTGTATAATGTAGTTTACGCTCAGTAGATTCTGTATATGAAAACACTCTACTCATATTTGCACCTGCGGCGATTAGTCTTGGGGCGATTGTGTCGGCTAGGTCATCCTCGGCGGAAATGAATAGCACATTGCCTGCCTCGACCTTGTGAAATGCAGACGTACCTTCATTACCTTTACTCAACAACGGTAATGAGCTACCAGTTGATACGGCAGCGGCTAGGGCCAGACATAAATGGGTTTTGCCACTACCTCCTTGACCACGCATAAGACTTATCTTGCCAAAGGCTAGTAAGCCTGGCCATAGCCAGCGAACCTCCTTGGGTTCAACATTGGACATACATACAAGACCTATGGATTCTGGAGTTGGGGTTTCAGTATCGGCTACAGAATCAATTGACTGGGCATCGGATGCCGTCGCATCTACTATATTTTCTACACTCTTTGTATTCGATAAACCTGGCGCAATTCTTGTGTCATTGGTATTTTCTGTGTCTCTATTTTTCCTAGAACTTTTATTTTTCATTCAACATTCCTCCACAAAATCCGCATGGGCTTTAATAATAGCATCTTGTCACTTTCCTGTCAATGACCCATAGGTTAAGTTTTAGGATTGTTTGGATAAAATTTCCGATTTTTTCACTTTTTCACTAAAAAAGAGCACCAGACCCGAAGGTCACGATGCTTTTTTCACTAAATGATGATTCGTTACTAACTTTAACCATCTCATACTGATTCCAGATTAAAACCATGAAAGCGAGGCGGAAAATCGCAATCCAGCAGTTTGCCCTTGGGGCAAACCGAGCAAAGCTCGCTTTCGCAGAAGCGAAAGTGCAAAGCCACTGCGTTTTTCGCCGAATTCTTTCGTGGATTTCAATCGGAATCAGTATCACTTACAAATGTTTAACGGTTTCTCTGAATTGAAACACTCTTCCTCACACCCAATCAACTTCACTAGCTAGCTATCAACTGCCCCAACACCGTATTTCTCTGTGCCGCTTTTGTATTTCGGATAGCAGTAAACAGCGCTTCTCTTTGACCCACAAGAATCACTTTCTCCTTGGCACGAGTGATAGCCGTGTAGATAAGGTTACGTTGGAGCATGATATAGGCTTCATTTATGATGGGGATAATTACAATCGGGTATTCGCTACCTTGGGATTTATGGATGGTAGTAGCGTATGCCAGTTCAATGGTTTCCATTTCATCTGAATCATATACGGCAATTCTGCCACCGCCAAAGTCTATGTGTACTTCGTAATCTCCACGTAAGTCTTTGGAAGCATTTTTGCTCCCGACAGTACCTGTGTCATCTCTGCCGTTTAAGCTTCCGTTAATCTTACGAATACGTCCAATATCACCATTGGAAATAGAACCACTGTTTTTGGTCTGCATCACTTTGTCAAAAAGCCTAAACTTCTTAAACCCAACGGAAACATCTGGTCTGTCCTCTGATGGAGGATTTAGGATGGCTTGAATTTCTGCATTTAAGGCATTTGTGCCACATTTACCCTTCCTTCGCATGGGGGACAAGATTTGCACCCCATCAACCCCGAAGGGCTTGCCGTTTGGCTTTAACTGCCTTACTGATTGGTAGAAAAGTTTCATTACATATTCAGCAGCAATATCGGAATCATAGGCTTCTATAAACTCAAAATCTGGTCCATATGTCAACCCAACCCCTTTGTTAGTTAGGATGGAATGGGCGTTGAGGTTGATTCTGCTAGTCTGTGCTTGTCGGTGAACTGTTTCTAGTTTCGTCACAGGGATTATGCCGCTTTGGAGTAATTCACGAAGTACATTTCCTGCACCTACTGACGGCAACTGATTATCATCGCCAACCAGAAGTAGTTTTGTTGATGGGTTTAAGTTCTTGAATAGTTGGTATGCCAAACTCATGTCAACCATAGAAACCTCATCCACAACCAAAAAATCCGTATCAATGTAATTGCTGGAACTTTCACTTTCTCCTCGCATACCAAGGGTGCTGTGGATGGTAGCAGCATCTGCATCCACACTTTCAGACAGCCGCCTTGATGCCCTGCCCGTAGGTGCGGCAAAAGCGACACGACCACCAATAATCATCCTATATACTTCCACTATGACTTTAACTACAGTGGTTTTGCCCGTGCCAGGCCCACCTGTAATTATGGAAATGTTGTTTGTCGTTACCATACGCACGGCTTCTCTCTGCATATCATCCAGCATTATCCCGCATACTTTCTCCGCTTGAGTTATTATGCTTTCAAAGCCCTCGTTTGCATCGGTCAGACCTTTTATATCACCCGCATCACCCAGGTCATTTACACCCTCAATCCTGCTTACTGGTATTGCCCTAATCATGGTTCTGGCCAGACGAGCAGTTTCACGTTCTGCAACATAATTCTTAGGTAGATAAATCCTTCCAGAATCCTCTTTTAGACGTTCTTCCAAAACCAGTTCTAGTAACACCTTCTGGATAGTTGTGCCTTGATGGATTTTACCTTTTTGTGTCGTTGAGTCATTGCCTACACTGCCGACAACATTACCATCGCCACTTTGACTACTGACAACATTTTCGCTACCGCAGTCGCTGTCATTAACTTTTGCTACACCATTACTACCGCTGTTGATTGTGTAGCTACCATTGCTACCATCGACGCCAATATCAATACAAAGCAATTTTGTAGCATCTTTACATAATTCATCACTAGACAAGAACAAATGCCCCGATTGTTGGGATTGCTCCATTGCGTAGATTATTCCCTCGGCAATACGGTTAGGGTCATCAAGAGAAGTCCCGTTCTTCCGTGCCATCACATCGACGGTTTTGAAGCCGAAACCTGAAACCCTGCACAACACATAAGGATTCGCTTTTACTAGCTCTACCGCCTGAACCCCAAAGACCTCCAAAATCTTCTCGGCTTTCTTGGGAGTTACACCATAACTAGCTAACTCCGTCATAATATCCCGAAGCCCAACACTGGCCCTGTATCCTTCGATAATAGAATCCAGTTTCTTTTTTGTTATGACCTTTACTTCTAGCAGACGCGCTGGAGTTTTGTCGATAATATCAAGAGTTTCTTCTCCAAAATGCTCAACAATGGCTCTGGCAGTTTTATCACCAATACCCTTGATTAGGTCGGATGATAGATAAGCAATCATACCCTCGGCAGTCTTAGGGCGGATGACGGTGCAACTCTCCACAGAAAACTGTGTACCATATTTGCTGTTTCCATTACCATCAGACCAGCTACCAATCAATTCAATTTCTACTTCCTTGGCAAGTGATAGTCTGGTTCCGACAGCTGTAAAAGTGATTTTGCCATACCGTTCATTAAAGGTATTTCTAGCTGAAAAAGGGACGGTATCACCATCCCTATTCGCTACTTGATATGAAATGACGGAGTACCCTGTGTCTTCGTTGTGAAAAATGGTTTTGTCGTGGGTGCATTTTATTGTGACGTTCCCCATGGGTCTTTGTCCTCCTTCAGTATTTTAGGATAAAACCATGACAGCCAATCTCGTATTTTTCAGCTTTATCATTAGTTTTTGCCTGTCCTGTAGTGATTACTTGCGTTTTCTGCATGACAGTCTGCATAATTGGTGATTACATAGCAAACGCACCTCAAAGTCGTAATTGTGCGTTCGGGCAAAACCAACCAAAAACAGCTTGCCTTGTGCTTTCGCTTTGCGAAAGTGACCCTTTGGGTCAGTTTGCCAAAGGAAAACCACTGGTCTGTTTTTGGTAGCCTTCCTTCAATCACACTTTTCAGGTACGCTTGCTATACCTGGTTAATTGCACACGGTGCATTCGCCCCAAACCAAGTATTTCTATAAGAGAAAACAACGGAATAGTCAAGCAGCCGGTGCAACTTTCTTTTTGACAACCCGCTTCACGGTAAGTCTACGATACTTTTCTTTCTTAGTAACAAACTTATCGTAAATATCGGGGTGGTTGGCTTTTAAGCCTTCTTTGTTGAAGTCCTCTTGATAAACGGGGTTATAGGTGATGCTAAACTCATCATCACCCTGTTTGCATACCGCCTTGCAAGATGACCCCATCTGCTCAACGAAAACGGATTGTGTTTTGGTTATTTTATCATCCAAAGCATCAACAACCTTTTTCGCCTTCGATTTCTCGGCTTTTAGATGTTCGAGGGTTAGTAATGCGGTCATGGTGCTGGGTGGAAGTATCACGGAATCGGCATCTGTGTCACCATGTCCATAGAAGTTGCGAATACTTTTCAACACTTGGTTTCCGCTCTCTGTATAGGGCGGTTCTACTCCAGCCAACACATGATTGTTCCAGAAATGTTCTTCAGCGTCAATAACATCAGCCTCAAAGTCTAGGCAACGGTCGATTCTTCGCCATAGGAAGTCATTTTCATTATTGCCAAAAAGACAGGCGATAAATACTACATCCACATTCATCACGGCCATGTAATGTCTGCACTGCAACTCGTAATTTAGTGGAACGGCATCGTCAGCCCACTTTTCTTTGGCGTGGATGTTGGAGGTTTTGCACTCCACTATTGCGGTTCTTCCGTCTGGTAATGTAACCAGATAGTCAAGGTTTGCCAGCATGAATGGATAATCGGGATGAGCGAACATCTTGCGTATCTCATAGGGTTCAAAGCCTGTTTGTGACGCAAATATCTCTGCCACAAGAGGTTCAAGTAGATGTCCGACCTTCTTTGCGACCCAGTTTTCTTTGTCAGACTCGTGGTCTAATGCTCCCACAATACCCATTTTTTTGTAATACACATCCCTTGCTGTAGACCACGGGGATACTCCCATGATTGCAGCGAGGTCACTTCCGCCTATACCTTTGCGCCTCCATTCATGCCAGTCATTTTTGGGTAGAGTGGTTACATCAACCAACTCCAAAGGTTCTTTTCTGCTAATGACGTTAATGCTTTTAATATTGTTCACGTCATCAATTCCGCCATTTCCAGCAACCATGCCAGTTCCGATGGTTTCAGTAGTTCTAGCAATTCCAATATCACTCACTTCCATCTTATCCATTTCATTCCCTCCTTCTCCAGTTCCTTTCAAGTCAATCCCATCTGGTCCCACTTAGTCCAATACGCCTCTAAGCAACTCATTCAAATCCAGCAACTTGTCGGTTTCACAAAGCTGAATCATCCGCACTACTTCTGCACGGGTGTGCATTTCATAATGGTCACCCGCATCACTCCATTCTTCGATGTCGCTGTTGTTCTCGCCAATCCTTATGAAGGAGTGAGGGATATCCATGATATAATCCCTTATGAACTGCACTTCGGGATAGTGGTCATACCACTTAACCCACTCGAAGTATAGAGTGGTGTAGTCTTCCGACTGACGGATGGAGTGTGCCCAAGACAGAAGTGTTTTTGCATACCTTAAAACTTCCTCCCCTTGTGCTTTTGCTGTGGGGAGCAAGCCCCTAAAATCCTCATTTCTAATTATGATGGAAACATCGCTTCTGTAACCCATAAAATCATCTCCTTCTCATTTTTTCACCTTTTCGTCAAGTGTTCCAGCTAGCCTTTTTCAGATTTGGCTTCGCTTCGTCTGTTTGATAGGTCAATCTTCTTTTAGACGCAAAAAATACCAGATGGCACAAAGGCAACTGGACAGCGTTTGGGTGCTGTCGGCAATTCCTGGCGGGGTAGCTCCGTGTTTGTTCCACGATACGACCACCGCAAATGTGCAATCTGGTATTTTAATGTAATCTGAAAATAATGATAAATTTACTATACCATAAATTCCATAAAATGTCAATATCTAATGAGTGAATAAATTCACTAGACTCTGGTTGGCATGACTTGTATAAAACCGCCATTTGCATATTTTGTTAATTGTTTTCGTTGATGGTTTATTATAGAGTCTTGATATACCCAGACAACAACGAACAAAGATTCTGCGGTAACTTATCAAGGCTAGTTATATCCAAAAACCCATCTTTATAAATCCTCTCAATATTCTCCTTATCTTCACCAATAGCGGCACAAAACAACTTAATGCCCTTGCGGGTGTACTCTTGCTTGATACTCCTCAAATCTGCCTCGGCTACCACGCCATGATAACCATAGCTGTCATGGGGTTGACCATCAGATATGAGGATCAGAAGCTTTAGGGGTTCTGGTCGTTTGAGGAGGTGTTCTGCTGTGAAACGAAGTGCAGCACCATCTCGGTTACAGCTTCTAGCCGATATGTCCATAAGTCTATACTTATCCCGATTGTTAAAGGAGTTAAATTCTGCATGGGCATATAATTCTACGTCGTTTTTGAAATCACTGGTAGTATGACCGTATATAGCAATAGGAATATCTAAGCCACTACAGAAATCATATAGCACAATACTTGCGGCTTTGGCGGTTTCAACACGGTTCTTGACCTGCATACTGCCCGATTCATCAACCAGCACAGCGACAGCCAACTCCATTGGGTCACTAGGTAGACGAGTATTGTAGAATTGTCTACCATCATTGCGAACGGCATCCCTAGCAGAAAACCTTTTGCCGTATAGTAACCCAGTCAACTTACCACCTTCACGCCTGTCCTTCAAGATTTGTGAAACTTGCTTTTGTAGGCGTTTTGATAGTGATAGTAGCGGGGCAGACACAGCATTATAGCTATCCACGAGATGGTCGTCAACGTGGGTCATGCGGTTAATGCGAACATCAACCCCTCTATGGACATCACCATAATGGATTTCGTTGGCTAAGGCTTGTAATTCCTTGCGTAAGTCCGATTCTAATGCTTCACCAACCTGCTCACGAGCCATAGTGTTTAGAATACGCTGCACATCTGAGGCGGCAGACGAGATACCAGAACCTTCGTAATCACGATTGTATATTGTGCTACCATCGCCAGATGTGTAAAAATCATCGTTTTCTTCAAGGGGTATATGGTCGGCTTGGAGAGCAAGGTTTTTGTTGTCGCTACCATCATCATAACCACCACCACTGTCACTATCACCGCTTGCATCAGCTACACTGGTGTAGTCACCACCATTATCACCACTACTAACATCACCAATGGTCACACCATAACCATCTCCGTCGTTACCGACATCATCACCATCGTCACCGCTATTACCAAGCTTTGCTCCTATTGGTCTATTTGTACCTGTAGGAGATGCTCCAACTTGCCCAAAACTCTCTTGAAGATGCTCTAAAAGTTCGTTAAGTAATTCCTGCAAAGCTTTATCGTTAGCATGGTTAAGAACAGGATTTTTGCTTGGAACTGAATTTTTACTGTTGGCAGAGTCATAACCATCTGATTGAGTGTCGTCATCACCAGAATTACCACCACCTATACCCATGATAATGTTGGTATCGTTGCCTGCTTCGTATTCATCTGTGCTATCTCCGCTCGTAACATCCTTGGTATGTTTATCAATATCACTGTCAACACCATTATCAACATCAACAGCACCATCCTCCAAATCCTTTAGGGCTTCTTTGACAAAGGACCAAATATTCAAAAGAACCATATTTGCACCATTATATCGCACTTTAGCATCTTCGCTATATATGGCAGCATCAATATAAGGTATGCAGTTATAAAGTGCCGATGTGTACTCATTATTCAGTCCTTCAGGATTTTTAATATCGCCACTTCTGGCGTAGCACAAAATTAGGTTGGTAATAATGGATATAGGACTACGACCGCTTTCCATCTGCTCTTGGAGCGATGATGCATTATCAACAATCTGTCTATTTATCAGATTTATCCCTGATTTATACGCGCCAGGAAACATATGACACAACCGAGCTTCTATATAAATATCTTCGATGATGTTAAGAATTCCAAAAGCAGTGAATGCAATGAGTTCCATGGTCGCTTTTCTATAAGCCGAGTCAGGTTTACGCACAATCTCCATGATGTCGGCAAGTGCTTCCTGCTCCGCTTCGCTGTTTGGTACAGGAACTCGAGGATAAAACTCACCTCTGCCAATAGCCGTCTTAAATCTTGTTAATTGTTCAAAATCAGAAAATAGAATATGTCCGACTTCATGAGCCAGAACTCCTATTAGGCCTTCTGTTTTCAAGGCTCTTGTAGGTAAATCCTTAGTAATCGAACTCGCTGCATTGATATAGATTAATTGATTATCGGTGTAGGCAGCATGGGCATCATCCCGCTCGTCCCAATCCAAAATGATTTTAATGGGCTTTCTGTATCGCTTGCCTGTGGCATCTGCCATGTCTGCCAGATAGCCACGAAACAGATTTGATGTGAAAAAGTCCTTGTCAGTGATTTTGGACTTCACATCCTCTAGCTTGCGCCTGAAAGTTAAGTGGGATATTCTCAAATAGCACACCCTCTTTCGTGAACGAAATCCATAACCATTGTGGTTAGGTCGCTGTCATCTCTACTCAACCAGTCTTGAAAAATTTCGTTGCTGGCTTGGTATAGCTCTTTACCTTGAAGATTAGAGAAAAACCTCATTTCTGAACACAGCATCAACTTAGGTATGATGTTGCTGTCCTTGGAGTTTAACGAAAGCCAGTCATACAGCCTAAAAACATCCCCAAAGTCCTCATCGGAGAACTTTACATTGTCAAAATCACCAAAATTAAACCCATTAAAGTCTGAACCCTCGGGGCTTCTTGGGTTACAGTAACAACCCGAAACTTCTTTGGTGTCCTCGGCAACAGTATTGGAAGTTGCAGTGCTGTTAGCGGTGGTGGTGCGGGTGGTAACAGAAGCAACACTACCACCAGAACCATTATTGTCACCTTCGTCAACTCTATCGTCATTAACCTCACTAGAGCAGATAAGATAAATATTTTCCTCAATGGGATAGAAAACACAATGCTCAATCTTGACACCCAGATACAAGCTCAATCTCTCCAGTAGTTCTTCTTGATAATAGTCAGCATCATTACCTTTGCTGTACATATATAGCTCAGACCGGTCATTATCCAGTTCCAGTGTGGCATCATCAAGTATCTCCTGCATGACTTCTGTAAAATCCTTGAAACTAATCCCTAAACTTATACATTCCAAAAACCTTGAATTAAATTTGGTCATATTTTTCCTCCGCACGTATAATAATGTTTGTTTACCTTATTTGCTAATCGACCATTTTTTATTGTAGTACATAAAATGAAACTACCGCACGACCCATTCATGTTAACGCACCTTAATTGTAGTCACCTGTATGAGCCTTTAGCTCAACCCACCTAATCTAAGTCGCCATTTTCGGCATAATACAAGTATTTCTAACACTCTCACGGCTTTCTGGGCAGGCAGACGTCGATGACAATATTGTGTATTCCGCCGATTCTGCCAGATTGCCCGTAACCATATACGACTGCACCCATGCAATCAATTCCCGAACACCACAGCAACCATCAGTAATCATGGTTTCACGGCAATGAGTTTGAATATCCTTCACTACCGAAGCCATGAGGGTCAGGACTTCCTCATCATTGAATCCAGTAATGGCAGACACTCGTGAAACCAAATCCTCTTGGGATGGTTCACCAATGTCCATGATTAAGTTCATTCTGGATATAACAGATTGGTTCATATCACGACAACCCGAATAATCGCTGTTTGTGGTTACGACCACTATCGTATCTGGATGGCGCCAGATAGTTTCTCCTGTGGGTAGGGTTATCTGCTTACAGTTATCCAATAGGGAGTTTAGTCCCACTAGCACCCCAGGGTTTGCTATGACTGATGGTTCTTGTATTTCGATTAGATAGCCGTATTTCATGGCCTTTACAAGAGGGGTTTCCACATAGCGGAATTTCTGACTTGCTAACTCAGTGCGAGCGTTGTCTGAAATGCCCAGGTGGGTGTGATCCGCACGACCACCGCTAACATCTCCATCACCACCATTACTGCCACCACCACTGCGTAATTCTGCAATGACCAGTCCTCTAGCTACTTCCAGTAGCTTGTTATACACCTCATCTGCACCAATATTTTCATCATAAATCCCAGTCAGCATAAAATATGCTGTAGCGGTATCCATTTGAATGTCCTCTAATGTGGGCAACTTTGCCCTTGAAGAACAAAACCCAGACACACCAACATTTGCCACGACTTCTTTGGAGTCATTTGAGTTGTTGAAGTAAATACCGCCAGCACCATCAGCACTACCACTAAAACTATTAACCTCGTCATTTATAAAATTGTTTTTGGCACCCTCATTACCACCAACATCACCACTCATCCCCTCGACATCGGGCAACATCTGCCCCAGAAGGTCAAATATTTCAGTGTTGGCAGAGCAGGTTATGCTAAGATACGGCAAGGCAACCGCTGCCGCTATAGCTTTTGCTCCTTCCGTCTTTCCACCACCAGCCACTCCACGAAGCATGAAGTTTCGCATTGGTTGGTTACTACCAGTGGTCATCTGGGCATGTTGGGCTATACGGATGACTTCTTTGGGTACGACATACCATTCTGGTACATGAGGGATAAGGTCTTGTTCCGAGTCTTCTCGAATCCCTCGATTTCCTTGGGTTGTTTGACCGCCTTGTATTTCTGAAACTCCCTGGGTTGTTTGGGTTGTTTGAAATCTTTCAGAAAATGCAAATCTCCCACGCAAATCGCCATTTGAAACGACTTCACATTCCGAGTGTTTGGCTACATCGACCTTAAATACCTTAAACTCACCAGAAAATACTACTTCAGGAGCATAGGTGGCTTGCTCAATGGCAAGGCGGGTTAGGGGTTGTACGTTCGATGTGCTTGGCAGGGATGTTTTTATGCCAACTTCCCCAAGAGAATCTGCACTTACAATGCGGGTGTAGATGTTGTCGCATAAAAGCACACCGTATTGAGATAAACTGTCATCATCAAGAGGTGTTGTGCCAACTACATGGTCCAAAATGGCTCTTATGCAAATCCCCAGTTCTTCATCAGAGGCATTTCCTAATCCGTGGTAAATGGCGGCTACAAGAAGGGATGTGCCATCCTTAGCACCCCTAGCCGTACCCAAAGAATAGACGGAAGGGTTGCTGGTGTCATTTGGATCTGAGAATACGGCGGCTCTAAATGAGCCATTTGTTGTGTCGTAAACAACGGCTTCAATACTGCCATCATTGCACTTCCTTTCGACCAAGACAAAATCTCCCTGCTCACCTATAGCCACATTCTCTAGATTACGCATACCACTGGTGGCATCTTGTGCGTAGATTATCGCCAAGGCTGCCCTAAGTGTGGGAGGGTGCATAGTTATATTGGTTTGGTTCGGTCTGTATCTAGACTTTATATCCGACCTGCTCCTTGTACCTTCAAACTCATCAAAAGGTGCAGGCAGGGGCAGATTGTATGTACGTGCTGAAAATAACTTATTGCTCATCTAATCTCCTCCGTTGGTTCTTTCTGCGAGAAAAAATAAAACCCCGAATGAATGTGACTATCGCCATCCATTCGGTGTTTGAATAATAACTATATTATCTTGTTGAATATTCCACGCAATACGGACCACTTGTCCATTTTTCGTGGACGAGTGGTTCATTTGGGTGGAATATTCAATCTCGTTGCTTAAACGATTTTTTTCTGCTGATTTAATGTCGTTGTCCCGCTGTTTTATCTGTTGCCCTAACGTCATTATCCTACTGCATGGACTTTATTGACTATAATCCAGACACAAAAGTAAAATTACCTAGGGGGCGGTCAAACGGCAACTACATTAACCTCTTTTCTCCACTTCTCCCTTCTTACCTTAATGCCAAACTTATCAACACTACCCATCTTCCCCTGGGATGTCATATTCCTCAAAGTTTAACGAAAGTGCCTTTGCAATGGTTTCTTCCATACGCAAGGCTTGCTCGCCAGTGGCCTTCTGGATTTGCAGCTGCATCATCAGCTCGCCTAATCCGTAGTATATGTCATGTGCTGTGCAATGACTCCCGTTCCCAAAACTAATTCCGAATATTTCTAGAACAGGTGTTGCGTACTTTTTAGGGACACCTAGCCGTTTCATCACTTCTTTTAGGCAGTTGACGGGGTTTTCGATTGCTATGTCCAACAGGCTTGCGAGCTTTTCTAACTGGTCGCTGTACTGGGCAAAAACACCTTCGAGATTCTCCCTGAAATTCTCCATCGAAGCACCACCTTTGTGTTCCAGACCCATGGGACCACCTAAAGGCAATAGCAAACGGTCATTTCCAACCACCAACTTCGGCATAAGATTTACACCGCTGATACCAATATCAGACGAGGACAAGCGAAGTCCTGGCTGAATGTTTTTGTGGGCTTGGCTATCGGTGAGACCGTGTTTAGTAAGGGCTTCTTTGTAGGCTTTGATAAGACCCCCTTCACCAGTCAGCTCCCATTCAGCAGATGTAATTGAATGCGACCAATTGCCGCCCACAAAGTGATTATTAGGAAACCTTTGGTCTACATACTCAGTCGCCATTTCAAAGATTTCTGGCATGGACAGGGGTACATAAGAGGAACTTAACACCGCTGATACTTTGCCTTCGGCCATTCGTATCTTAGCGGTAGACTTCTTTGATGCCACCTTTAAGCACTCGTTAAGGATGTTGCGGAAAACAGGCTTGGAAACATCACCGAGGGCTGCCCCAGATATTCTGGCTCTGGCTGATAGAGATGTAATAGCACAAGAACGCAGGGCTGTTTGGGCCAAACCTTTCCCTTCAATGCACAAACCGGTATTCTCTCTGGTGTCAAAAAGGACTTCTTGGGTGGCTGAACTTTGCACTAGGTTGGCATCTTCTAGCAATAGCAACCTCAAAGCCTTTATATCCACGTTCACAATCCAGCTTGCACCAGCTTCTCTCTCACCAAGGAATTCTAACATTGCAGGAGCATTACTGAAAAACTTTTCTGCATCATCCCTAGCATAATTACGCTCTTCTTGAGCCTTAACCCAGTTGGAGTCGAATATGATAGGCTCTTGAGTGGCGTGGGTCGTATTGGAGATAGACGAAACAGTAGACGGCGACACGTGTGGCACATACACAGGTGCGATTGCGGGGGCTAAAGCAAGTGCTGAGCTTCCGTGGGTCATTAGTTCGGTTTTGGGTCTTACATGAATCTTGGTTTTGTCTTTTGTCATTGAACTCACTCCTCTTTTGGATAATTGTTTGACAACACAAAAAGCGAGATGACTTTGCCGCATATTTAGGCGGTTTGGGTCATTCTCGCTTTGATATTGGGTTTCAGAAAATAAAAAACAAAAACACCAGATGACACATGGGTGCATAGATGTGAATTGAACACATCGGCAATTCTTGGCTCAAGTCTACATCAACATACCATAGTGCATACTACACAACGTAGTGTTCGGACTATCCGCAACTGTACAATCTGATATTTGCTTTACAATCTGAAAATCTTGTAAACCTACTATACCATAAATTTCCTTTTATGTCAATAGCTTGGAGCAAATAAATTTGTAAGTGCAAGACGTTGGATTGGTAAAATGAATTATGTATCTCACAAATATGGTGCTAGATTTTTGGTGACCTCTTGCTTGGGTTTTGTTTAATAGAAACACGCAGAACAAATCATTCGAAGATGAATGAAGTGCGTTTGTGCGTTTGTGAATATTCCACACCATACGGACCACTCGTTCCACGTTTGTCGAACCACCAGAGTGAGGTGATCAATTTTCTGTGGATACACGGTCCATTTCGGTGGAATATTCAGTTTGTCCAGAAAAAGTTATTTTGGCAAAACACAGGTTATTGGAAAATGTTCTTAAAAGCCAACTTTGAATCCGAAAATACGAGTATCGACAATCAAAACCCAGTAAACAAAAAAGCCGTAGCTTTTGGCCACGGATAGTCTGGTGAAACCAAAAAATAAAACCAGAGTAATTGCTGTTGCTTGTTCTAAAAATTATCACGGCAAAACCTAATGGCTTCTTCATCACTCATTACAAAACCAAAATAACCTATTCTAGGCTCGGTAGTTTCAATTAACCTTACACTTCTGGGTTTGCGCCGAACAAGCCAAGAGTGTTGCCGCCACATACCATCATAACTTAGAGCATAACCTGTCACGATTGCAATTTTAATGTTGCTACGATTTATCTCCCAAAGTTCACAACTATTCCTATGGCAGTCGCTTGGCTTGCCTTTCATAAAGTCTACTTTGTCGCCATACCAGAA
>WQZZ01000034.1 GCA_009780485.1 Defluviitaleaceae bacterium
CAAAACCTTCCCGCCAGAAAGGCAAGTTGACCTCCACTGCCTGTTCAAAATTCATCTGACTGGTAAAATTACCATCCGCAAAACAATAAGAACAGTATTCGCCACTTCTGCTACCATCGGTATTCGTACCAAATTTACCTTCTTTCGACATATCCATAGCACAACTTTGGCAGTAAATTGTTTCCATATTTTCATTCCTCCTTGTGTCATATAGTTGTCCGCTAATTTCAACCATATTGCCGTCAGGGTCTCTGGTTTGGAAATAATAATATCCCGAAGTACCTTCCTTAATCCCTGTAACTTTGCCCATTTTCAAGCCTTTTAATCGGCTATGCTCGCCAATCAAATCACGCACATTAAAGTTAAGAGCAAATTTATAGTCGCCCCCGCCGCTGTAATCATGCCCAGCTAGCCGTCTTTCGTCCATCAACGCAATGCAGTGGTTGTCAAAGAAAAATTCGGCAAAAGCGGGGTGGCGGGTGGAAACACGCATGGACAGTAGTTTTTCGTAAAAATCAATTGCCGCTTCCATATGTTTTGTAACCAGATAAATGCAACCCAGACGTAAGAAGTCCCGCCCTTTGGGTTTTTCCACGCTGTGGCACAGCAAGTCATCTGTTGTCACCCTAAAAAGTTTACCCATTGCCACAATCTTGTCAACTTCTGGCAGGGTTTGCCCTAGCTCCCATTTAGACACAGACTGGCGGGAAACATCCAGCTTTTCCGCCAACCCCTCTTGGGTCAACCCGCCTTTTTGGCGAAACTCTTGTATTTTTTCACCTATAGAATTCATCTTGGCTCCCCTCCTTTTTATCAATTATACCACAACCAGCCCAAATGAAAACCAACCAAAGTTTGAAATTTGTCAACCAGTGGTTGCAGGGATTTTTATGTAAGAGTAAACCAAACCCCCAGCGACAAACGCATGGGGGTTTGGTTTACTAGAAAATAATATGCACACACCTCGAAAGGATGGATACCAAAGGTTATTGATTACAATCGATAATGATTGCGGTTGGGATTGGTAGTGGTTCGTTTTCTATAATACCAAAGGCAACAACACTGGTAATGGCTGTGATGGATAAAGCCAGCAAGACGACGAATAACCTTTTCTTCATCATATTTCACCTCCTAACGACATCATTTCTTTATAGAGATTTGCGTACCTTAACTGAACTTCCCAAACCTTTATCTTTTTGTCAGTTGAGGTATAATGCTTCTCCAAAAAACGATAGTATTGAAAAATTTGAAAGTGGTCGCTTCTTTCAAGTAAATATGGAATGGTGGTATTTTCTATGTATTCTATAGAATCATCACTTTCAAGAGTTAGGAGATGGGAAAGTGATGTAAAAAGTATAGAAAAATGTTTGTCGTACTTAGACATTAGTTTTATATTAGCTATCTCTTGCTCGGCAGAGGGATGCCCTAAATATATAAGAGAAAGTATTTTGTAATACAAAGTGTCAATAAATTCTATTCCACCTTCTTCTGTTAGAGCGAGTGAATTTTCAAGGTGTTCTAATGCTTCTTTGAATTCATTTTCTTCAATGCAAATACAACCCATGTTTCGTGAAGCTCTACTTTGGTGCTTTTCGCTTTGTAACTTCTCTGCTAGGCTCATGGTTTTATCTGCATACTTTTTTGCGAGTACGAAATTACCCGACTTAATATAATTAACGCTGAGATTATTGCTAATAATCATAGCATAGTAATAAGGCTGTTCCCTATCCAATAAAGTATATGCTATCTCATATTGGACTATAGCACTCATACACACTCCTAGGTTTGAATAGCAAAGTCCCATATTGTAGTGTATAAGATGTGCATGAGGTTTCTTCTCAACATACTCACGTTTATAAGCTAAAGAAAAATGCTTTAGGGCTTCTTTATATTCGTTTTCCAATAGAAATACGATACCCTTGTTGTAGTGATAATGATACTGGTTTTCGTCGTTTGCTTCCTCGACCCTCGGCTCTGCTTCACTTAAAATCTGTTTAGCATCATCAACCATATCTACTTTAACATAGTATTTGACAAGAAACATATTATAAAGCATGGACAAATCTAAATCAAAAGGCAAGAAATCATATTTTTCTAAATGATATTTGTCGTGGTATTTTTCCGCATCTTTCAATTTACCAGCACTTATGCGTGTTCTCCACATACGTAAAAGTTTTACATCTTCGCCAGCGTAATGCCCTGGACCTACCGCTAGTCTGTCTACCTTATAAAAATCAACAATCTTTTTTATTTGTTCTTTGGTGTATTTTTCTTTACCTTCTTCAATTCTTTCTATAGTTCTTATGTCGCAACCTAAAATGTCTGCCACCTCAGCTTGGCTGCCACCTTTGGCTTTATAGATATAAGCAACAATATTTGCCGTAGGCATAGTAAGGTCTGTTGGATAAGTCATCATAACATCGACTTCCTTTCAAAATAGTAGTATTAATATAGCATTTATTTCCTAGGTACTCACAATATACCACACTATTCGACCCTTGTCAAGAAAAATTTACATCTTTTTTGAAATTTTTTTCAAAAGTTTTTCTTGACAAGGGCAGGGGAGGTGTGTATAATGATAACATACACGTGTATGTTATGGAGGTGAGAAGATGCCAAAGCGTGAAAATTCTGAACAAACTAAGCAACGCATAATAGAAACGGCCACCCAAATGTTTAAGGAAAGGGATTGGGACTGGGATAATGTGAAAATTGAAGATGTTGTGGCAGAGCTGGGTGTGACCCGTGGGGCTTTTTACCACCACTTCAAATCCCGAGAGGAGCTGGTTATGGAGGTTGTAGGGCGTATTTTTACGGAAAATGACCCCTTTAAGCAAGCGTGCGAAACATCTGGGCTTAATGGCTTGGAAAAACTGAAAGTCGCCTTAAAACACAGCATCGCCCAAAGCCAAGATATATACCTCCAAAAAAGCGTAAAGGCAGCCATTTCCGACCCCGTCGTTTTTAAGGGTGAGGTTATGCACACCCTGCTCGAAGCCCATATTCACGGGGTTCGTCTGACAGAGGAGGGTAATAGAGACGGCTCGCTAAGGGTTGCTTATCCCAAGCAGGCAACGCAGGCGGTGGTTTTGCTGTTTAACCTGTGGCTTAACCCTGTAATTTCAAATGTTCCCTACGAAGAATATGTGCAAAAGGTCGAATTTTTAAGATACCTTACCAATATCTTAGGGGTGCCAATGATTGATGACGAGACAGTAGAGTTGATTTTACAACTTCATAAAAGCATATAAATAACCGCCTAAATAAAAGGCGGTTAAAAAATACTAATAAACATACATACGTATGTATAAAATTCAACCACTGGTTGATTGAATTCAACCAAACACCCTGTTAATATAAAACTATCAAATAAAAAGGAGTAATTAAAAATGACACAAACAAAACTTTGGAACAGAGATTTTTCCCTGCTTATCACAGGGCAGGTGGTTTCCATCTTCGGTAATATGATACTTAGCTGGGCTTTGCCTCTGTACATCCTGTATATAAGTGACAGTGCCGCACTTTTTGGGCTTGTTCTTGCTGTTCCTAACATCTCTTTGCTAATCATGTCCCCGATTGGTGGTATTATGGCTGATAGGCTTAAAAAGCAACGGATAATGTTTTGGCTAGATGCAATCACCACTGTGATAATTGTGGCATATATGCTTATTAGCGGGCTTTTTGCCGCTGTTGTGCCAATTGTGATTGTTAAATTGCTGGCACTAAACGCAATTCAGGGATTGTATATGCCTACGGTGCAGGCGGCAATTCCTGCCCTGTCCCCGCCTGACAAATTGGTTAGCGCAAATGCTGCTACTACAGTGGTAAACTCTCTTTCTAATTTGGTTGCACCTGCTGCTGCTGGTATTTTGTTCAGTCAATTCGGGTTATTTCCTATTTTGGTAATCTCTGCAATTTGTTTCGTCATAACATCTGTGATGGATTTGCTAATACGTATTCCTTTTGTCAAGCAACCCGCCTGCACCAGTATTCCCCAACTGGTTAAAAGCGACTTGACACAGGCGGCACGATTTGCCGTAAAAGAACGACCAATAATGGCGAAACTTGCTGTTGTTATGCTTATATTTAATATAACCATTGCCTCAACGCTGTTGGTGGGTATGCCTGTTCTTATCACCCAGCATCTTGGCATGGAAATGGACATGGTGGGTTTTTCTGCCAGCTTTATGATGGTTGGTGGTCTTGCGGGTGGTATTTTAGCGGGGACTTTAGGAAAACGTATCACCCTTTCTAAACTTTGGATTATTATGGTTTTGGTTAGCCTTGCAATTGCTCCCATCGGGGCTGTGCTGTTGCTAGATTTGCCTTATTTTGTGACATATGTGGTAATCACCGCCGCCAGTGCCGTCACCTTGATGATTGTCCAAATGTTCACAATTCCAGTTTTTGCCTATATCCAAAAAGAAACACCCTCGGAGCTTATCGGCAAGGTTATGTCAGTGATTATGATGATGCCGTTTCTCGCCAACGCCGTAGGGCAACTGATTTATGGTATTTTCTTCGAGCAGTTTGCCCCATGGATTGTCATTGTGGTTTCTTCTATCCTTTCGGCGGTAATTGCACTGCTATCCCGTCGCCATCTTAAGCCCTAACTTGTAACCTTTTTCCCGCCTGTACATAGTATGGTGTAGAAGCCCGTTCACACAGGAGCGGACTTCCCCTAAAAAATTTTTGTAAAGGAGGAAAAAACAATGATGGACTTTTATGGAGGAGGTTTTTTGCTGGATTCTCTTTGTGACAATATCGGCAAAACTGTCACCATCTTCACCCGTTCTGGTGGTTTAAGTGGCTCTGGTTTTACGGGGGTTTTGTTGTCTGCTGACCAGCAAGTTATCCGTCTGCTATGTGACGTGGGCGCACCACCATCTTGCCCAGTTGGTTCTAGTTGCACCAACGCTTTTGGGTCATGGGGCGAAATTTCACCGAACTTTGGTTTCTGTGGCAATCCACTGGGTGCTGTGGCTGTTATCCCGCTTCATGCTATAGCGTGCTTTACCCACAATGCAATCTAATCAAGTGTCTTTGTGCAATAAGGCGGACGAAGTTGCTTCGTCCGTTTTGTTTGTACTGTAGCTTTCTGGAATAAATTGGCTCGTCCATCATATAATCCACTAGGTGTAAAAATTACAAAAGTGGAGGTTGATTATGAACTGGCACAATATGGACTTGGAACGTGCTTTGGGAAAAATTGGGACAAACTCTGCCCAAGGTTTGTCGCAAGAAGAAGTGGACGAACGGTTACAGAAATTTGGGCGAAACGTCCTAGAGCAGAAGCGGGAAGCCCCCTTGGTTCTACGTTTTTTTGCCCAATTTAAGGATTTTATGGTTATTGTGCTGTTGTTTGCGGCTGGTTTGTCATATATGGCGGGGCGTTTGCATGGAGAAAACCGCATAACAGATGCGTTGATAATACTTGCCATTGTGTGCCTTAACGCCATTTTAGGGCTGGTGCAGGAAAGTCGGGCAAAGAAGGCTTTGGAGGCTTTAAGGGATATTTCCAGCCCAGAAGCACGCATTTTGCGGGATGGACAAGTCTTAACAATTAAAGCAGAGGACATTGTGGCTGGGGACATTGTTTATTTGGAAACAGGTGACATTGTACCTGCCGATTTGAGACTAATAAACACAGTAAATTTGCAAGTGGAAGAAAGTGCGTTGACAGGTGAAAGCTTGCCTGTTGATAAAGATGCCCATGCCGTTGCTGACCAATCCGCCCCTTTGGGGGACAGGCTTAATATGGCATTTTCAGGCTCTTTTATTACATATGGTCGTGGTTCTGGCGTGGCGATTGCCACAGGTATGGACACAGAAATGGGTAAAATTGCCAGACTTATCATGGAAGAAAAGTCCCCAGACACACCTTTGCAAAAGAAACTAACAGAAACAGGCAAGGTGCTAGGCATAGCCGCCCTAATCATCTGTGCGGCAATTTTCGCAATTGGCTTGTGGCGACAAATTCCTCCGCTGGATATGTTTGTCACATCTGTGTCGTTGGCCGTGGCTGCAATTCCAGAGGGTTTGGTTGCAATTGTCACCATAATGCTAGCCATTGGCGTTACCCGCATGGCACGCCGCAACGCCATAATCCGCAAGCTTCCTGCCGTGGAAACACTGGGTTCTGCCACCGTAATCTGCTCAGACAAAACAGGAACGCTAACCCAAAACAAAATGAAAATTGTAGAAATATCTGACGGACGCTCATTTCTCCGCAAAGATACAAGCGAAGCCTTGGACATTATCCGTCTAGGAAGCCTGTGCAATGACAGTTTTGTAAGCCAAGGCGAAGTTATGGGAGACCCCACCGAAGCCGCCTTCGTATCCGCCCTACAAAGCCACGGAATCGAAAAATCTACCTTAGAAGCAGACAGGCAACGGGTTGCCGAAATCCCCTTCGACAGCAAACGAAAACTAATGTCAACCATCCACGCTGACGGAACGGACTATCTAGTAATAACAAAAGGCGCGCCCGACGTACTTTTAGGCATTTGCAATTCCTACCAAATAGGCGGTCAGGTACAAAACCTAAACGAAACCCGCCGAAAAGAAATTTCCACAAACGTGGCAAAAATGGCAGACCGTGCCTTACGCGTGCTGGCAGTTGCCGTAAAACCCCTACGACAAATCCCATCCGACAACAACGTGGAAAAAGACTTAATTTTCATGGGCTTGGTAGGGATGATGGACCCACCCCGCCCAGAGGTACGTGACGCAGTCGCCATTTGCAAACAAGCGGGCATACGCCCCGTAATGATAACAGGCGACCATGGTGCAACCGCCCTCGCAATTGGACGAAGCATCGGCATTGGTGGCACTTCCGTCGTAACAGGCGAAGACCTAAGCAAAATGACTGCCGACGACCTAGGCGATGCAATCGAAGATACAAACATATTCGCCCGTGTTTCGCCAGAGGACAAGCTTCGCATCGTCCGTGCCTTCCAAAAAAAGGGACACACCGTGGCAATGACAGGCGATGGTGTAAACGACGCACCCGCCCTAAAAGCCGCCGACATCGGCTGTGCCATGGGCATAAACGGCACGGCGGTGGCAAAAGCCGCCAGCGACATTGTGCTGACAGACGACAATTTCGCCACCATCGTTTCTGCCGTCAAAGAAGGGCGGGGCATCCTCACCAACATCCGCAAGGCAGTCCATTTCCTGCTATCCTCCAACATAGGCGAAATTATCACCATTTTTGTGGCGATTTTGCTGGGCTGGCCCGTGCCATTACTCGCCATCCATCTGCTTTGGGTAAATTTAGTAACAGACAGCCTGCCAGCCATAGCCCTCGGGCTTGACCCTGCCGACCCAAACATCATGGACGGACGTGCAAAAGGCAAACGCACAGGACTTTTCGGCAAAAGAACCTGGCTTCGCATCTTCCTAGAAGGTTCAATGATTGGCATGTTATCCCTCCTAGCCTTTGCGGTGGGCTACACCATACTAGGTGGCGAAAACCCCGCCCAAATGGGACGCACCATGGCATTTACCACCCTGTCCCTGTCCCAGTTGGTTCACGCCTTTAATATGCGTAGCGAAAACAGCATCTTCAGCATAAAATTATTTGAAAACCGCTATCTGGTGGGGGCGTTTATCCTAGGTACATTATTACAAGTCAGCGTTATATCCATCGAAGCCGTTGCTAACATTTTCCACGTTGCCCCATTGCCGTCAGAAGGCTGGTTAGTGGTCGGCGGACTATCCATGCTACCCATCATCATCGTAGAATTGGAAAAATTCTTACTAAACGCCACCAGCAGACGAAAAAACCACAACCTACAAAGCTAAATAAAGCCTGTCATTACTGAACAAAGCACGTAGTTGCTGAATAAAGCCCGTCATTGCGAGCGTAGCGAAGCAATCTCTTTCCTGTAGACGAGAGATTGCTTTGCTACGCTCGCAATGACGATTAGAGGGTATTGCCTGTAGGATTGGGGCGAGCAATGCTTGCCCCTACCATTATTAAAAAAATTTCAAAAAAATTGTATTTTTTTGTTGCTTATTGTTCATGTATATGGTAAAATGTTCTTGTAGCTATATAAATTTCTAAGGTAGGCGAAATTTGTGACACCCGTAATTACGGGAGAAGGAGGTTAAATTATGAAAGGTAAAAAGAGAGGCATTATAGCGGTTTTGTTGGCGTTGGTTATGGTTGCCACTTTGGCTACGCCGTTGGTGGCGGATGAAGCAACACCCCCTGTACGTGCTAGGTCATTGGACCCAGGTGATGAGCCTGAATAGGCAAATTTAGGAGGTCGATTTAATGAATTTAATCGAATTAGAGGGAATGTCAAATAGTCAACTTGTTGACTATTTTCTTACCATCAAAGGCGGTCACGAAGTTGAGAAAGTTGATAATTTGATAGACGAAATAGAAGTTCGTAAAAACCACGACCAACAACTGGCTGATGCTTTAACTGTTCTCGAATTATGGAAAGGAAATAGGTATACAGGTTATCTTGGTGATAGAAGATATACTTTCAAGGAGCTTTGTAGAAAGGTAGCCCCAATACACGGCAGATTATCAAAAAAGAGTGATTGGGAATTGTATGATTTTGCACTTTTGTGCAGAACCATACAATTCATACAAGATTACGAAAAAGTCGATACAATTGCAAAGGAAGTTTTGGAAAAGTTAGAAAAATACTCTGACCATAAGAAGTACATAGGTATGAAATTGGCAATTCACATCAATTGCTCACGAAGGTTTATGAGGGCAAGGTATTTTGACTTTAAGGAGTTGCAAAGGGTTTCTTCTTTTATGGATAAGCCGACCCCAGAAGATTTGGAGGAAATCGGGAAAGAGATAGAGGAATTGTTTTTGAAATATATCAATATCGCCATTGATATTTGCGAGCATAACAATTTCCCTTTCTTCAAAGCTGGGCTAACTATACGAAAAGGTTCATTTCTTAGAGATGAAAATTTGGTAAGCGAGGGTTTTGCTGTTCTAGAAAATGCTGGAAAACACGAATTGATAAAGGCTATGCAGAATGAAATAGACGAATGTGGTCTTTACTTCTATGGCTCCAGCACCACCAAAGCCCAATTTGACGCAATTGTGGGTGCTAATATCAAACTTCTAAGGGAAGCCCACCGCATGACATCGGACGAGGTAGGCAGAATTATAGGCGTTGACAATGATGTGATGGATATGATAGAACTTGGTGCAAGGTCATTAACTTTCTACGAAATAAGCAAGCTGTCAGACCTTTTCAAAGTGTCCTTCACAAAATTCCTAGAACCAGCAGAATACGGTGACCTAACCCGCTACGAGCGTCATCGTTCTGATAACTTTTGCGAAAGGGCAATTAAAATCCAGAGATTAAGCACCTTTGCCGAAAAACTTCAGGTGGGTGAACTAAACTACGCAATCAAGTTTATGAATGGTCTGCTGGAGTTCAAAGAAGCTATTGAATAGTGATTTAATCCACTCCCCTAAATAAAAAATCCAAACACGGCTCTTGGTTAGACAAGTGACGGTGTTTGGATTTTTTTCTGTTGTAAGCCTTGCCATTGGGCAATTGCTTGGTCGCAGGGTTTGTGTTGCCCCAGCTTTGTCTTTGTTTTGCGTAATGCTCCCTTTGTTCCCGCTTAGAGCGTTTGCCCAGAGGGATATACTTCTGTGTAGGCTTCATGCCACCACCTCCATGTAGGGTGGGGGACTTGCCCCCACCGACCGCCCGTCATTGCGAGCGTAGCGAAGCAATCTCTCGCAGTTCGTAAGAGATTGCTTCGCTACGCTCGCAATGACGTGGTTGGGTGGTTTGTTAGTGGTGGTTTTTGTTAGTAATTTGTAATTTGTAACTGTATTACATCATTCCCATACCGCCACCAGCTGGCATCGCTGGCTCTGGCTCTGGGATGTCAGCAACAACGGATTCGGTAGTCAACAGGGTAGAAGCCACAGAATTTGCGTGTTGCAGGGCAGAGCGGGTTACTTTTGCAGGGTCGATAATACCTGCGTCTATCATGTTTACATATTCTTCGGTCATGGCGTTAAAACCTACGCCAACTTCGCTTTCACGCACTTTGTTTACAACCACAGAGCCTTCCAGCCCAGCGTTTGCCACAATTTGACGCATTGGTGATTCCAAAGCTTTTAGGATGATGTTAGCACCCGTTTTTTCGTCACCAGTTAGGGTGTCCATAACCTCACGCACTTTTTTGGAAGCGTGGATGTAGGATGCACCACCGCCAGCAACAATGCCTTCTTCGGTGGCGGCACGGGTGGCTGCCAAGGCGTCCTCCATGCGAAGTTTTTTCTCTTTTAGCTCGGTTTCGGTTGGGGCGCCAACTTTAACAACGGCAACACCGCCAGCCATTTTCGCCAAACGCTCTTGCAACTTTTCTTTGTCAAATTCGGAAGTACATTCCTCGATTTGGGTTTTTAGTTGACCCACACGTGCGTCAATTGCTGTCTTGTCGCCTTCACCGCCAACGATGATGGTGTTTTCTTTTTCAACACGGACGGACTTGGCACGACCAAGCATATCAGGGGTGGCTTCTTTTAAGTCCAGACCCAATTCTTCGGTGATAACACGTCCGCCAGTAAGCACGGCAATGTCCTCTAACATGGCTTTTTTGCGGTCGCCGAAGCCTGGGGCTTTGACGGCAACGCAGGTAAATGTGCCACGCAATTTGTTTAACACAAGGGTGGTGAGAGCTTCGCCTTCCACATCGTCAGCGATAATAAGTAGTTTTGCACCAGTTTGTACAATTTGCTCCAATAGTGGTAGAATGTCTTGTATGTTGGAAATCTTTTTGTCAGTAATCAAAATATGTGGATTGTCAAGGGTTGCAACCATTTTTTCCATGTCGGTTGCCATGTAAGCGGATAGGTAGCCACGGTCAAACTGCATACCTTCAACTAATTCAAGTTCGGTGTTCATGGTGCGGGATTCTTCAATGGTGATAACGCCATCGGCTGTTACCTTTTCCATGGCTTCGGCAACCATTGCACCAACTTCCTCGTCACCGCCAGAAATTGCGGCAACACGGGCAATGTGGTTTTTGCCATCAACCGCTTGGATGGTGGACTTGATAGCTTCCACGGCCGCATCGGTGGCTTTTTGCATACCCTTACGCAAAATGATTGGGTTTGCACCAGCAGCGATGTTTTTCAAACCTTCGCCAACCATGGCTTGTGCCAAAACAACAGCGGTGGTTGTGCCGTCACCAGCCAAATCATTGGTTTTGGTGGCAGCTTCTTTAACGATTTGCGCACCTAGGTTTTCAAAAGCGCACTCAAGCTCAATTTCCTTTGCAATGCTAACACCGTCATTGGTGATTAGTGGTGTGCCGTATTTTTTATCTAAAACCACATTACGTCCCTTAGGACCAAGAGTGATTTTGACAGCGTCTGCCAACTTATTAACGCCAACTTCCAAAGCATTTCTAGCGTCAACTCCAAATTTTATTTCCTTTGCCATTTTTATCCTCCTATACTATTGGACAATAGCCAAAATGTCATTATGTTTCACAACAATATACTCGTCATCGCCAAGCTTAACTTCTGTGCCAGCGTATTTGGAATAAATCACCTTGTCACCAACGGTAACTTCCATTTTAATTTCCTTGCCGTCAACCATACCACCAGGACCAACAGCCACAACCTCGGCTTCCTGTGGTTTTTCTTGTGACTTGCTGGTAAGAATTATACCGCCTTTTGTGGTTTCCTCGGCTTCCAGTTGCTTTAGAACAACTCTATCCGCAATGGGCTTCAAAGTCATACATTTACCTCCTAAATCTTCTAAAATTTTTACTTTGGATTAGCACTCCTCACAATAGAGTGCTAACAACATTCCTATTTTAACAGATGGGGTAGAATTTGCAAATGGTGATTTTGGGCAAAATCGCATTAATTAAAATCTTAAATCGCAAATGCTCATAAATACTCTCTAAAACTCTATTTTTGATTTTCCGCATCTGGGTTCATGCGTATGTAATGAAATAGGTATTGGTTGGCGAAAGCGGCGTGGTCGCCCCATCTTTCAGAGGCGAAAGCGTGCATTTTTGCTACGCTGGTTTTGTCGCCATCAAAATATAACCGCTCCATAACCCTTTGCACCCAAACATCGACAGGGAAGCTGTCATACCTGCCATAACCCATCAACAGTATACAATGAGCCACCTTTTCCCCGATGCCTTTAACAGCCAGCAATCGCTGACGCAAATCCGCCGTTGTAACCGTTTCATCCCTCTGGACAGGGAAATTCCCTGCTAAAACATGTGCAACCGCATCAACCAAATATTTATCCCGAAAGCCAGTTTTCAAAGCCCGAAAATCTTCGGCGACAACTTCCCTCAACTGTTCTGGAGTAGGGAAGGCGGCATTTGTGCCGTAGGCATCGCAAATATTCTTAATAACCTGCTTAATCTGAGGTATGCGGTTGTTTTGACTTATTATGAAAGAAAGCAGAATTTCCCATGGGTCTTGGTTAAGCAAACGAATGCCTGAAGCAAAATCCACTGCACGTTGCATAATGGGGTCATTTGTTGCGATTTTCGCTTGTACAGCACCATAATCCCGCTCTAGGTCAAAATAATCCGCCCAAAGTTCATTAAACTCTGCTAAATCCAATTTCTGGTCTTCATACCAAAATTCTGCACAGTCGCCTTCTTGCTTCACAAAAAGTACACGCCCAAACGCTACAAGGCTATAAAACCCCTCCTCGATTTTCTCAAAACGAAAACATTGTCCACATTCTAAAATCTCTCCAATATTAAATTGCTGTAAGTTAACGGCTTTAACTTTGCCGCCATCATTAGAAAACACCATATTCTCACATCCTTTGTCTAATTTTATCACAACTTAGAATTTTTTTCAAATTTTTGTTGCTTTTTTAATTTAATTGTAGTATACTTTAAGAGTGGTTATAAAATAATGCAGAAAAGTGTCGAAAAATATCGAAATTTGCGATGGAATTATCTGGCATTTTGTGAGCAAATGTATTATAATCAGATAAATGGTATTTATTACCAGAAAATTAAAAGGAGGAAATTATTATGAACAAACAGAAAATCAGGGTGCTTCTTGCCGATGACAACAAGGAAATGAACGACACCATTGCGGGGTACATCAACCGTGAGGATGACATGGTTGTGACAAAGGTGGCACATGACGGCATGGAGGCTTTCCAAGCCCTGTCCACAGAGGAATTTGATGTGGCTATACTAGACACTGTCATGCCCCAAATTGACGGGCTTGGTGTTTTGGAAAAAGCCGAAAAGTTGGAGAAAAGACCAGTGTTTATCATGTTGTCGGAAGTGTCCCAAGACAGGATAACACGCCGCGCCATGGCTTTGGGGGCAGATTATTATATGCTAAAACCCATGGATTTTGAAATTTTGGTGAAACGCATCCGCCAATTGATGGAGAATGAAGAAGACATGGTCAAACAAAGGGAAAACGACGCAGAATACCAACTTCATATCGAAAAGAAGGTAACGAGTATTTTGCATGAAATTGGCGTGCCAGCTCATATCCGTGGCTATCACTATATGCGAGAAGCTATTGTAATGGCGATTAACAACATGGAAATCCTAAACTTCATCACCAAAGAACTTTACCCCAACATCGGCAAGAAAATGGACACCACATCCAGCCGTGTAGAGCGGGCAATTCGCCATGCCATTGAGGTCGCTTGGTCACGTGGCAAGGTTGATGTCATCAACAACCTTTTCGGCTACACAGTTGACGATACCAAAGGCAAGCCCACAAACAGCGAATTTATCGCATTAATAGCAGACAAGCTACGTTTGGAGCTTAAATCCGTGTCTATGTAACCACTTGTGTATTCAAAAAGACCACCTATCGAAAATCCCTTGATTTCGTGGGTGGTTTTTATTATACTTTGCTTAGGAGGTGATGCGGTGAGGGTCGAAATAAAAATTGATGCGAGTTGTGTTGAAGCAAGGGTAGAAATTCATGCGGGTGAGATGACTGATGAAGTGGTGGAGCTTGCCCGCAAAATTTCTGAATACACTCCTTCTGTTTTGGTGGGTTATCGGGATGGTGGTATGGTTGTGATAGATGTATGCAAGGTGGTGCGATTTTATGCAGCCAGCCAAAAGGTTTTTGCCGTTACCAGCGAAGGGGAATATACCATGCGTCGGCGACTTTACGAGTTAGAACAACAACTGCCCGCAAATTTTGTTCGCATTTCAAATTCTGAAATCATCAATCTGAAAGAGGTTAAGGGTTTTGACCTAAGCTTTACAGGCACAATTTGTGTAAAGTTTAGGGATGGCACAACAACCTATGTGTCACGGCGGTATGTTTCTAAAATCAAACAAAAATTGGGAATATAAGGAGGATTTATTATGAAGAAAAAAGCTGTTTTGCGTGGATTGTTGGGTGTTCCACTGGGGATTGCTATGGGTTTTGTTGTGTCGATAATTATTTCCCTGGCAATGGGTGATGGTTATTTCGTGCCTGTTGTGCCAGAAATGGCAGAACTGTTCACTAGCGAGTTAAATGCTGTTATGTTTAACGTGATACTGTATGCCGTGTTGGGCGGCAGTTTTGCGGCGGCGAGTGTCATTTGGGAGATGGAAGATTGGAGCATTGCACGCCAAACAATAACCCATTTTGTAATATCTGCTACCACAATGATGCCTGTTGCGTGGTTCGGGCATTGGATGGAACGCACCCTAATGGGGTTCATTATATATTTCGCCGTGTTTATATTGATTTTTGCTAAAATTTGGGTTATTCAATATCTTATATGGCGAAAACGTATTAATGGCATCAACCAAAAGGTCAACCAATAAGCAAAAGCAATATACGATTGTTCACAATTTTGCACAAACACACTAACGGTAGGGGCGGGCATTGCCCGTCCCATGCCTGCTGGCAATTTTCTTTGGGATTGGACGGTATCGTCAGCATAATTAGGACGGGCAATGCCCGCCCCTACCGTTAGTGTGTTTACTTATGCAAATCCCCGTCAATTTTGTGTCAGCACCTTCACTCGCTCCTCATCGGGGGTGATGTACGCAGTTTTATAGTTATCATAAATCACCATTCCAGGCTTGGCTTTGGCGGGTTTCCTCACATTTTTGCGAGGACAGTAGTCAACAGGAATCATCGAACCCCCTCTACCCTTGCTATAAAAAGCCGCTAAATTCACTGCTTCTTCTAATGCTACATCCGTCACCTGTCCCGCCTTAGCTTTCAAAATCACATGAGAACCTGGGATATGTTTAGTATGCAGCCAAATATCATCCTTGTCAGCAGATTTTGTCAACTGGTCGTTTTGTTGGTTGTTTTTGCCCACAAAAATTTCAAAACCGTCGGATGTCACAAAGTGCAAGGGTTTTACCACGACCTCCTGTCTCTTTTTACCCTTAGATTTTACCCTCTTTATAAAACCCTCCTCTTGCAATTCTTCACGAATTTGCACAAGGTCAGATACCGTGTCACTTTGCACAATACTTTGCATTACGGCTTCTAAATATGTCAGTTCTTCCTCATTCTGTGCAGTTTGTACGACAAGAGCCTCCGCTGTACGCTTTTGCTTATTATACTTCTTAAAAAACACCTGTGCGTTTTCTGCTGGGGTTTTTTGTGGATTTAACTCAATTTCCAACATTGGCAAATCTTCTTCGTAAAAATTCTGCACAGACACCGACTTCGCACCCGCCTTAATTGCATAAATATTGGCTGTTATAAGCTCGCCAAAAAGACGCAGGGTATCACGGTCAGCGATTTCCGCCTGTGTTTTAGCTAAAATGTCAACCTTCTTAACACAGCGGTCAATTAGATTTTGTACCACCCTCCGCATATCTTGGGAACGCTGGCGGACTTTATCAGCGGTGTCTTTACTACCGTAAAAATACTCCACCAGCTCTGACGGGGAAGTGAATTGCTGGGTAAATTCCTCCCCAAAGACCTCCTGCCCAAAAAAGGCAAAGTCTTGCGGGTTTTTTTGGTTGTTGTACAATATATAAGATTCAAAATTTCTGCCCGTTCCCTTTTGGAAAGCTTGAAATAATGCAGATTTTTGTTCTCCTTCCAACGTGTTGGCTTGGATGCTGGGGTCAATACCAGCCATTTGACACATTATCCCAGCAGAAAAGCTGCTAATACCTGTGTAGTTATGGAAAATCGCCTTCGCAACAGTGTTTCCGTCCAAAATCTCATAAAACTCAAATTCATCAGTGTTTATGGGGTCATGCTTATCTTGGCTGGGAACTTCCACGAAATCTCGACCAGGCAACACCTGCCTAATGGTAGAAACACTGGCAGAAATGTGCTTAACGGCATCCAAAATAACCCCATCAGCCACCAAAATTATATTACTATGCCTGCCCATAACTTCCATAATCAAAGTCTTTTTAGTCAAATCACCCATTTCATTAAGTGCTTCTATATGAATTTTAACAACCCTTTCCAGACCCGACTGGGCAACTTCCACAATCCGACCACCCTGAATATGTTTGCGAAGCAACATACAAAACATAGGGGCAACCGCTGGGCTTTCCTTGTGCTTTGTTGTAAAATGCAGGCGTGGGAAGGTTGCATTTGCCGTTAAAAGCAACTTATGGTTTGCTCCACCAGCACGCACTGCCAACACGATTTCGTCTTTTTCGGGCTGGGTCACTTTGTCAATCCGTCCGCCCACCAATTTATCTGATATTTCTGCCACCAAAGCAGACACAGCAATTCCATCAAAAGCCATATTATTCCTCCGTGATGCCACTTATTATCAATTACATGAAAGGTCAAAGTCATTCTAACTTACATTTGCCTGTTTTGTCAAGATGGGTTTTGGGGTTACTAAAGTTCAGTCCAAAAAATGCCGATATAGCCTAAAGAGTATTTTGAAGGGAGTTTAGCTTTATGGTAAACCCAATAACCCAAAATTTAATCCAACCTTACCAGCCACGCAAAAAGCCTGACCCCGCCGTGAACACAACTTCGGCAGAAACCGCCACCCAGCTTTCAATCGGTGACGAAAGTGACGACCGCCAAGCCCTACTTAGAGAAAAACTTCAAGAATTTCGTGAGCAACAGGAAATTTCAAGGGAAAAAATGCGTCGTATGCGAGAAGATGCAGCAAATGCCCGTGAAGCAGCAAAGGCACAGGTGGAGTATTGGCGAAACCAACGCCTTGCCATGAAAATTGCAACTCGGATTAAACGTGGTGACAATGTCCCTCAGCGTGACAAGGACTTTTTATTGGAGCAAAGCCCTGGCATGTTCAAACTTGCCATGTCTGCACGCCAACGTAACGAAGACCCCAAAGATTATGATAGCATTGCCCCCGAAAGAGAGCAGGACAACCCTGCTTACGGCGTTGACATGAACCCAGCCAGCGTGCGTGAGCTTCCTGGTTCTTCATCAGCACAGACGTCAAGCAACACACAATCAACAACTTCAATGGGCTATTAATCCAAACAAAATAACACCATTGCAGAGTGTATCCCTGCAATGGTGTTATTTTAATATCTAGGCAGAATGATAACTTGCCCAATGGTTATCAGATTAGCGTCTTGTATGTTGTTTACTTCCATTATACGGTCTACCATACTACCGTCACCAAAGAAAATTCGGCTAATTTGCAGTAGGCTGTCACCAGGCTGAATTGTATATGTTTCTGGCACATTTGCCCATGTTGCAACCACATCGCTGGGGTCTGGGTCAAAAACATTGGTATCTTCTGGCTCAGTTGCTGGTGGTGTTGGTGTTTCTGCTGGCGGTTGTTGTGGAGGGGTCGGTGTTTGCTGTTGCGGGGGTTGCTGCTGTGCGGGTGCTTGGTTTTGTGGGTTTTCTTGTGTTGGTGTTGGCTGGTTTTGATTTGCTGGTGTCACTGTGTGGTCGGCATATTGGTTTAATCCAGTTTGTGCAAACACAGGCAAGGCAGACATTTGGCGAATTTGGTCAGCAATAATCAAATTATTATTATCCATTGTGATTACTGCTGATTCTAAAGCCGCAATACGCCCGTCGCTCTGCAAAAGACCCGCTCCCATAATAAACGAAGTGATAAAAAGCACGGCACATAAGCCAATTAAAAGATTTGACTGGCGACGCATATCCTCCACGCTACGCCCTTCCTTCTTTTCTGGGGTTGCAGTGGTTTTTAAGCCACCCATGAACCGACCACCTCTGCCCTCGC
>WQZZ01000035.1 GCA_009780485.1 Defluviitaleaceae bacterium
GATGCCATGATAATTTTAAGGGCAGCAGAACCAAAGATTGAAGAAGCAAACCCCGAAAACCAGTTTCATTATCATTATAACAAAGGCATTACTTTAATGTTTTTAGAAGATTACAAAGAAGCACTAAAGCACTTTTCTACGGCATACAAGCTTGACTATGTTGAAGTGAAACCCCACGCACATATGATACATTATAATATGGGACTTTGTTATTCAGAGCTTGGTATGTGTATCCGTGCTATAGCACAGTATGAGATAGCATATACTTTATTGGATAGAGAACAACCTTATTACTTTGCTATGGTTATAGGCAATAACCTTGGGGTTGAATATATCAGGGCAAAGGATTTGGAGCTTGCAAAAAAGTACATAAATGATGCAATGCGTCTATCAGTAAAATTAGCTGACGAGAAGAATTATCAGTTAGCCTTACAAAATGCAGGTTGTATCAACATAAAAGAAAATAATTTCGAAAAAGCATTGGAATATTTTGAAAAATCATTTGATTACGCAGAAGAAGGAGAAAGTTCGTTCTTTGACACTCTATTCTACAAAATGCTTTGTCTAATCTCATCAAAACACCCCTCTGCAGAATTGGAACTATCTGTCGCAAAGCTAACATCCAAAGACAACGACTACTTCTTAAAGCTCTTTGTAGCCCTTTCTCATCTCAGAGACCTAGAAAACGATGAAGCCAAGGATTTCATCGAAAACACAACCATTCCTTGGCTGATGGAAAGAAAGGAATACTACAGAATTCAGTATATATATCAGTTTATGATAAACCATTACACCGAACTCGACTACAAGAATGATGTGCTTAGAATACAAGATAAATCGAAAGGCTTATACGAAATAATGCTCCTAGGAGGTGAAGAACTTGAAAAAGAGAAAATTGACCTGCTTTTTATTGACTTTAATACTAGCAAGCCTAGCGACTAGCATAGCCTTAATTGCAGAAGGAAAAAATCCACCCATGCCATACCCACACTCAATCACCATCCCTTGCACAGACCTAGAACAATAACATACGGTAGGGGCGGGCATTGCCCGTCCCATTTCTGCTGGCACTAATCTCAATGGTTGTACGGCATTGCCTGTCGAACTGGGACGGGCAATGCCCGCCCCTACCATACAAACCCCTCCATCCAATTGTCGATGGAGGGGTTTGGTTTTGGTGTGGGCAGGCATTGCCCACACCACGACTGCTTGCACTAATCTCCAACGCCATCCCCAAAACACCCGCACATAAAATTCCACTTGAAACCCTTGTCCGTTTGTGTTATGCTGAACGAATAGGCAAAAGTGCGTAAAAGGAGATAATATGTTACTGGAAATTAAGAATATCAACAAACATTATGGCGAAAAGCGGGTGTTGACAGATGTTAGCTTTACCGCATCGTCTGGGCGCACCCTTGGGCTTTTGGGGCGTAATGGACATGGCAAAACCACAACGATGAAAATTATGATGGGTATTATTTACGGTGACAGCGGTGAGGTTTTGCTGGACGGGTCGCCCCTAAGCAAATCAAAGGCGAAATTTGGATATTTGCCCGAGGAGCGGGGTTTATATCAAAAGGTGCAGATTTTGGAACAGATGATATACTTTGGCAAACTTAGAGGTATGAGTTTTGCGGGTGCTAAAAAGTCCGCCACAGAATTGTTGGAAAAGCTGGAAATGACCGAACATTTGAAGAAAAAGGCGGACACCCTGTCCAAGGGAAACCAGCAGAAAATCCAACTTGCCATAACTTTGCTTAACGACCCTGATATTATTATTTTGGACGAGCCTTTTTCGGGGCTTGACCCAGTTAATGCCAAAACTTTATCCAATATCATCGAAGAAAATGCGGTACGTCAAAAGGTTATAATCTTCTCCAGCCATCAAATGGCACAGGTGGAGGAATTTTGTCAAGATGTGTGTATTATCAAGCATGGCGTGGTAAAGCTTACTGGCAATTTACATGAAATAAAAAACAGTTATCCCCGTGACAAGGTGCTGGTGGTGACAGAAAATGGTGAGTGTCATCAGGTGCAAGCCCCAGCGGACGGGGATTTGGCATCAATCGCTAATGAGTACAAGGCAAAAGGTATGGGTGTTGACAGCATATCAATTCTTCGTCCAAGTTTGCTTGAGATATTTTTAGAAAAGGTGGGTGAAGACAATGTTGAAGGGGCTTAAACATGTTATTCAATTTGAATATCTAAATGTTGTACGCCGTAAGGCGTATTTGTTTTCGATTTTGTTTTATTTGGCGATAATGGTAATACTTAGTTTTTTGCCTGCTATTATTGACTTCTTTAGTTCTGACGATACAATTAACCATGGTGTTGCTTTGTTTTTGGACGAAACTACAATGCAAAATATGGATATTAGTTTGCTTGCAGAATATTTTCCGCAATTTGAGTGGGAAGCAACTACATATGCGGAATTAGAAGGGGCAATTACCACGGGTCAAGCGGCTTTTGGTGTGATTTTTGCAGACAACCTCATCTATCATGTTATAACCACCGATTATGACTTTGTGCCGTCTATACAGCTTATGAACTCATTTTTACGAGGGGTGTCGGCAGGTGTTGCAAATATGCCTGTGACGGCAGAATGGCATATTGTAGATTTGGTGCAAGAAGATGGCGAGATGGTAGGTGATTTTGAATGGATTGGACCAGCTGGGCAGGTGATTGGCAATGTGTTGCTGGTTTTGACCCTTATGGCTGTTATGTCCAGCGGTGGCTCTATAATGGCAAGCGTTATGAAGGAAAAGACTTCAAAAATTGTTGAATTGTTATTTACATCCGCTGCACCCACGGCAATTATGCTTGGTAAAGTGATTGCGTCGGCTTTGGTGGGACTTACCACGGGTGCAATTCTTATCAGCTCGATTTTTATTGTAAGTCGTTTTAACAATCCTCTTGAAGAAATGCTTGGTGATGGGTATCTATTTTACGGCTACCCTATGGTAACATTTGTGTATTTGGCGGTGTTTTTTGTCATCGCTTTTGTGTGTATGTCGTTTATTTATGCAGGTATGGCGGCAACCGTGGGCGACACACAAGAATCCGCTACACTTGCTACCGTGCCAATGTTTGCGGTAATGGGGTCGTTTTATCTGGGTTTGATGATACATGGCAATCCCACTTTTATTAGTGAAACCTTTGTAAATGTTATTTCTTATGTACCTTTCGTGTCCCCCTTTGCCATGATAGCCCGCTTAAACACGGTTATCCTGCCTACGTGGGAGGTTCTGCTAATAATCGGACTTAATATTGTATACACCATCGCCATTGCTTTCATTTCTGCTAAAATATATCAGTTATGTATTATGTTGTTTGGACACAAAATTACAATTCGCTTTTTGTTCAAAAAGTTGATAAGAGGATAAGAGGTAAACCATGAAAAAACTAATGATAATTTTTTCTACCTTGGGACTTGTTTTGGTAGCGACCGTGGCTATATTGCTATTTTTACCAGATTTCCCAGGATTTTTTGCGGCAGAACCTGCCCCAGCTATGGCGGTGCTTTTACCAGAATTGCCACCGCCCACACAACCTGTAGTTGTTGGAGAAGCTGGTGAAGCAAGGGGTTTACAAGAGCATGACAGGTACACCCACCAGACAATCCAAGATTTTTTTACACAAAACCAATTTCCAGAAGGCTTTGTGGCAGATAACTCAATTTTACCTTGGTATCTGAAGCTGGTAAACCGTTATAATGTAATGGATGATGATTTTGAAATAGAACTTGCGTACATAGGACAAAGATATTTTGATGCAAGGGCAACGGATGCCTTGTTTGCCATGATAGACTATGCTGGAGAGCTTGACTTGAACATCGTTGTGCTGTCCGCTTACCGTGGCATCTCCCATCAACGCTGGCTTTTTAACAACCAAGTACAAAGACGGCTGGACGCTGGCGACACGCAGGAGCAGGCTTTTGAAGCCGCCCGTCGTGTGGTAGCATACCCAGGCACAAGCGAACATAACCTTGGACTTGCGGTGGATTTGGCTGTCCGTGGTACATACACCCTAACAGAAGCCTTTGGGCAGACGGACGAAGGGTTGTGGCTTGTCGAAAATGCCCATCGTTTTGGTTTTGTCTTGCGTTACCCCTATTACAAGCAACACATAACCAACATAATTTACGAGCCGTGGCATTTCCGTTATGTAAGCGAGTATCACGCAACTGTTATGTTTGAAAACGACTTGGTTTTGGAGGAGTATTTGTTTTGGTTATCTTTAAGATAAAAAGGATTGCCTACGGGTTTGCTTTAGGCAACATCAATCGCATTGTTATCAGCTTGTGGGGGAGCTTATGAAGCGACTGTTTAAGAAACCGAATACCTCCAAGAAGATTGCAGACGTGAAGAATTTTTAGAGAACTTTGATTATTTTGTGAACTTTTTAAGTGACCACTTCCCTTAGGGTCGTGCCTTGACAAATTTGTGACACAACCCCATATTTTTAACAATTATGGTATAGATGCTTTAGAAACGGTGCTTAATGTAATCCGAAACCCTTAAATACAAGCTCTAATACCCTTGATGATATATTCAACTTCATCAAGGGTATTAAAATGCCCGAAAGAAAACCGCACCGTTCCGTAAGGGTATGTTCCCAAGGTTTTGTGGGAGGTTGGGGAGCAGTGCAGACCACATCTTGTCATTATGCCAAAGTCGCTATCAAGCTTAGCGGAAACCTCTGCATTATCTTTGTTTTGGAAGTTTAGGGACACAACGGCAATCCTGTTCAAAGTATCCTTTTTTCCAACAATTTCAACACCCTCAATCTCGCTGACATTTGATAGAAATCTTTCGGTTAGTAGCATCTCTTTTTCATAAATTGCTTTAACGCCCATGGATTTTATATATTCTAAAGATTTTTTCAGTCCTATGATAGCGGGGATGTTCATTGTTCCAGATTCGAATTTGTCAGGCAAGAAGTTGGGTTGGTCAATTTCGTGGGATGCACTTCCTGTTCCGCCTGTTATGACAGGGACCAGCATATCAGCGAAATCGTTTTTTATGATGAAGCCACCTAAGCCCTGCGTGGCAAGCAAGCCCTTGTGTGCAGTGAAAGCAAGTGCATCAATATTTGTCATATCAATACTTAAAACACCAGCTGTCTGTGCAGAATCCACAATAAACTTAATGCCATGATTTTTACAAATTTCCCCAATGTCATCTATAGGCAAAATTGTGCCACACACATTGGAAGCGTGTATCATCACTACGGCTTTCGTATTTGGTTTTATCAGCTTTTCCACTTCTTCGGGGTCGAGAGAGCCGTTAGGATTGCACCCCGCAACATCATAACTAACCCCTGTGCTTGTAAGCTGGTGCAAAGGACGCATTAGCCCATTATGCTCCATTGACGTGGTAATGACGTGGTCGCCACCCCTTAAAAAGCCCTGTAAAATCATATTCAAAGAATAAGTGATACCAGGGGTAAAAATCACATTTCTTGGGTTGTTAAAATTGAATAAATCGCATAAAAGTTTGCGTGTGACAAATACTTCCTTAGCGACATCATAAGAAGCTTCATATCCGCCCCTGCCAACATTGCAACCCACATTGTCCAAAAAGTCTTTAATGGTATCGGATACACCTGGTGCTTTCGGGAAAGAGGTTGAACCATTGTCGACATAAACCTTTTTCATTAGCTAACCCCACTTTATTAAGGATTTTAATTACAAACATTATACCTATCAATAAAAAATATTGCAAGGACTTTTTTTATGTTGTACAATGTGAGTAAATAATACATTGGAGGTAAAAATATGACTAAAAAATTAAAGTTACCTATTTTTGGACTAGCCTTTGGTTTGGTGCTGGCAGTCCTTTCCCAAATGGGCAATCCTTTTAACCTTGGGTTTTGCACGGCTTGATTTCTACGTGACATCTCAGGGGCCCTGGGATTCCATGGTTTTGCCAACGGGCAGTACATAAGACCAGAAATTCCTGGTTTGATATTAGGTGTATTGGTCATTTCATTAATTCGCAAAGAATTTGTGGTTAAAGGCGGTTCTGCACCGTTAACAAGGTTTGTTCTGGGTATATGCTTGATGATTGGTGCGTTTATCTTCATCGGGTGTCCGACCACCATGTTACTAAGGCTGGCGAGGGGCGACCTTAACGCCTTGGTTGGCTTGTTTGGTTTTGCTGGTGGTGTTGTAGCTGGCATGTTTGCCCTAAACAAGGGTTTTTCTCTAGGGCGTGCATATACCACAAAAAAATCTGATGGTTTTGTGTTTCCTGCTATAGGGATTTTGTTGTTGGTAGCTTTGGTGTTTTTCCCTGCAATTCTTAACTTTTCAGAGCAAGGTTTTGCATCCTTCCATGCACCGATTATTGTTTCGCTTATAGGTGGAATGTTGGTTGGTGGCATTGCTTTTGTCAGTCGAATTTGTACCGTGGCAGTAATTAGAGACAGCATCTTTTTCAAGAGCTTTGGTATGCTTGCCATGTTTGGTGTTTTGATGCTGGTGCTTGTGGGATACAACCTAATTTTCGGTCACTTTAGCTTAGGGATGGAGTCTGCACCATTTGCCCATACGGATGGGATTTGGAACTTTTTGGGTCTTGCCTTAGTAGGTTTTGTGTCGGTGCTTATTGGTGGTTGCCCCTTCCGTCAGCTTGTTTTGGCTGGCAGTGGTAATTCAGATTCTGCCATAACCGTTATTGGTATGATGGTTGGTGCTGTGGTGGCTCATAACTTCTCCATCGCATCATCTGGTGCAGGTGTTACGGACAACGCCCCTATAGCATTTGTGATAGCTACTGTGGTTGCTGTAGCAATTGCCCTTTACAACATAATCAGCAACAAAAAAGAAAGGAGCAAGTAATTATGACATTAGATGCACGTGGCATTTCCTGCCCAGAACCCTTGATTATGCTGAAGCAAGCATTAAAAACCGAAAAAGAGTTGACCTTGCTTTTGGATAGTAAAAATGCTTTTGAAAACTGCCAAGATTTTGCTGAAAAACAAGGTTTTGCTGTTGAAACCGAAAAAGACGGCGATGAGTATAAGTTGCATATGAAGGCTAAAAATGAATAGTTACATTGCTACGTTTTTCAGCCATTATGATGCCTTTGTTTTTTGCGATTTTCTAAAAGGTCAAAATATAAAAAGCAAGATGATGCCTGTGCCAAGAAAGGTTAGTGCTTCTTGTGGTACTTGTGTATCATTTGTCTCGGATATAGAGGTAAGCTTTGATGGACATGAAATGGAAGCGGTTTTCATTGAAAACTCGGACAAGTTTGTGGAGGTTTTCCGTAGCTAAAAAATAGGGTGCCATACACTGGTAGGGGCGGGCATTGCCCGTCCCATTTCTGTTGGCACCTTTCTTTGGGATTTTATGGTATCGTATGCGTAAGTGGGACGGGCAATGCCCGCCCCTACCAGGCTAGTGTGGAGTTTCTAAAAATAATACATCATTTTTGTGAATTTGGGGTTGACAGCGGGTTACAAGCATGGTATAATCTGAATTTGGTGGCCGCAAGTCGCTCCGCAGGAGAGCCGACACAGGCTAATAACTACCAACAGACAACACAATTGTCTGAGAGTATTTTCAATTAACGGAGGAAGTCGAAATGCGACAAACAACAATTACCAAGCCAGCAGACATTAAGCGGCAGTGGTATGTGGTGGATGCAGAGGGCAAAACCCTTGGTCGTCTTGCCACAGAGGTTGCAAAGGTGCTACGTGGCAAACACAAGCCAACCTATCAACCCCACGCCGACACTGGCGACCATGTAATTGTCATCAATGCAGAAAAAGTGCATTTGAGTGGCAAAAAAATGGACCAAAAAGAGTATTTTCGTCACACTGGTTACATGGGTGGGCAAAAGCATATCCCAATCAAAACCATGCTTACCAAAAAGCCAACGGACGTGTTTTCCCTTGCAGTTAAGGGTATGCTTCCGAAAACTGTAATTGGCAGAAAAATGTTCCGTCGTCTGCATGTTTATGCTGGCACAGAGCATCAAAACCATGCACAAAAACCACAAGTTTTGGAGTTCTGCTCCAAAGGCATTAAATATTAGGAGGTAGCGTTATGGCTCAAGCTAGATATTACGGCACAGGACGCAGAAAGTCCTCCGTTGCCAGAGTTTATATTATGCCAGGTAATGGCAAAATCACAATCAACAAGCGTGATATGGATGATTACTTCGGTCTTGAAACTTTGAAAATCATTGTTAAGCAACCCCTAGAGCTTACTGGGCTAACAGCCAAGTTTGACGTTAAGGTAAATGTCCATGGTGGCGGTTTTACTGGTCAAGCTGGTGCAATTCGCCATGGTATTACCAGAGCGTTGCTAGAAGCAGATGCAGAATTGCGTCCGACCCTTAAAAAAGCGGGCTATTTGACCCGTGACCCAAGAATGAAAGAGCGTAAAAAGTACGGTCTTAAAAAGGCTCGTCGTGCTCCTCAATTCTCTAAGAGATAATGCTCAAAATCCCAGTCCAACATGGCTGGGATTTTTTTAGAATTATACAGATATGTGGGGCTAGAGATTTTTATATAACTTTGCAGACTTTTTAGAGTAACCTGCGTATATGTTTAAGGGTGGTCTTCAACATATAGGGGGATTGACTAAAAATAGGAATATGTTACAATATAAGTGTTAGAAAAAACAAAGGAGAAATGAATATGAAAAGATTTTTGAAGAAGTTGACGGCAGTTGGATTGATGGCTGTCATGGTTGTTGCTGGCGGGGTTATGGCATTTGCCCAAACTGCCAATTTGCCCCTACGCCAAACCCTTGAAACGGCTGGTGCTGTGGTTGATTGGTATGACGGGCAGATTTTTGTTTCCTATGGCGGTGGTGAATGGGTGTTTACCCCAAACGCACCCACTGCCCAACATAACGGAACTGACGTAACTTTATCCACCCCCGTTGTAATTGTGGATAGTTTGTCCTTCATCTCTGCTGATGATATTGGGTTGATGCTTGGGGATGCTGGTACAGAAGAAATTAGCGAACCATTCGCCCAAACCATCGAACTTGCAACCGTGTTGGGCTTGCAGTCTACCACAGAAGGTGGCATTATGGGCATGACCATCGCTGTTGTTGATGCAGAAACGGGCTTCACATGGACGCAGGGTTTTGGTTATGCTGACAGCGTGCAAGGGCATCGTGTGGATGAGCATACTTTGTTTCAAATCGCCTCCACATCCAAGCCGTTTACTGCGATTGCCATAATGCAATTAGTGGAGCAAGGTCTAATTGACCTTGACACACCTTTTGTCTACTATGTGCCAGAATTTTCTATGTTGCCAAGTTTTATACATGGGGGCAATTCGGATAATATAACTGTACGTATGCTTTTAAGCAACACATCGGGAATTATGATGGATTACTCCTTGGCTTTTTATGCTGTGGGTGACACCCACATTCAGAGTGGCATGAATGATATTTTAGAGCGTTTGCCCGTACGTGAGATGAGCTTTGAAGAAGGCACTGCTTATGAATACGCAAATTTGGGTTGGACATTACTTAGTATTTTGGTTGCACGTGTAACGGGACATGACAATTATTTTGAAGGTTTTGTGCAATTTACTGACGAGAATATCTTTCAATCTGTGGGCATGAACCGCTCCACTTTTGAAATGCCAAACCCTCTTAACAATGTGGCTATGGGTTATAATAATGATGGACAACAAGGTACTTTTTATCATATTGGGCAATTAGGTGCTGCTGGTATGTTTTCCAGTGCGCATGACATGGCAGTATTTATGCACGACTTTTTAGGTGGTGATAGTAGATTACTAACACAAGGCACAATCAACTATATGTTGCAAAGCCACACCGACCACGTGGATATGAGTGGTACAGGCTTTAACCATTATGGCTTAGGGTTTTTGGGAGCGACCATGGCAATAGGAATTAGCATAGCTGGGCATGCTGGTGGTATTTATCACTATTTTACAGATATGCTTTTCGACACAGACAGTCAAATTGGCGTATTTGTGTCCACCAACACCCATGCGGGTACGTTTGTGGCAACGCCCGTGACTGCCGCAATTTTGGAGATGGCTGTTATCGAAAAAACAGGAATGGACATTGATGCTATTATTGCCGAAATGCAAGCAGAGGTCTCAGATACTCCAGCCCTATATGACCCAGAAGCCACGCCTCACCCAATGTCTGACGAAGAATTAGTAGAATTTATCGAGGAATTTGGTGGTCTTTACGACTTTGGACCTCTGGGCTTTTGGTATGTGGGCTTGGCAGATGGCGTGATAACCATCTCCAGCGGTGACGAGGTTTCTCATATTAAGCGTATGTCCGATGGCACTTTTGGGATTATTTATGGTGAAGCAATTCCAAATAGCAGATATTCATTTATGATGATGGAAGAACAAGCTATAAGTGTATTTATTGCATCTGCCCTTGGTGCGGTTATCCCTGCCCAAAGGATTGATGACATAGAAGCTTGGCAAGCTATGATTGAAGAACAAATTGCTCCAGAGTATTTTTCACGTTTTCTAGGTTTCTACAATTTTGTGCCACAAGTAGAAAATGAAGCAAGCCCTCTTGCGGGGCAGTGGATTGTGGCTTTGGATGGATTTGGTAGAGCAACCCTTGCCCAAATAACCCCCTTTATGCCACCTGTAGGTCAACTGCTGACTCGTTATGAAGATAGATGGTTCTTCATGCAAACCCCTATTTTTTTCACTTACGAGGATGGCGTTGCTACCCTCGACCTTATGGGCGGACAGTATGTAAGGGAGCAGTAAAGCTGAAATCGAAAAACTTTTAGATAAAATTAATTAAAGGAGAAACTAAAATGAAAAGATTTTTGAAGAAGTTGACAGCAGTTGGCTTGACGGCTGTCATGTTTGTTACTGGTGGTGTTATGGCATTTGCCCAAACTGCCAATTTGCCTTTACGACAGTCGTTTGAGGCGGTTGGTGCTGTTGTTGATTGGGATAATGGGCAGGTTATAGTTGAAATCGGTGGTTATCGCTGGGTTTTGACCCCTGATGCGTCCCATGCCCAGCAGGATGGGCATGATGTTGCACTTTACACCCCAATTACACTGGTGGATGGCAGGACACTTATTTCCGCCGATGATTTATCTTTGATTGAAAGATTGTCAAATGAGGCTGGTAGCGACGCTTTTGCCCAAACCGTTGAGTTTGCAACAATGCTTGGTTTACAATCCACCACCGAGGGTGGCATTGTGGGTATGACAATTGCTGTTGTGGATGCAGAAACAGGCTTTACATGGATGCAAGGCTTTGGCTATGCCGACAGCCTTCAAGGGCATCGTGTGGACGAGCATACCTTGTTTCAAATTGGCTCTACCTCTAAACCTTTTACTGCCATTGCTGTAATGCAATTGGTGGAGCAAGGTTTGATTGACCTTGATACACCCTTTGTCTACTATGTGCCAGAATTTTCTATGCTGCCAAGTTTTATTCATGGTGGTAATTCTGACAATATAACCGTACGTATGCTTTTAAGCAACACATCAGGAATTATGATGGATTATCTTAGGGCATTTTACATGGTGGGCAATGAGCATTACCAAGGCGGAATGAATAACACCCTGGAACGCCTGCCCGTCCGTGAAATGAGTTTCGTGGAAGGCACGCAATTTGAATACGCCAACTTGGGTTGGGTGATGTTAGGTATTTTGGTGGCACGTGTAACGGGGCATGACAATTATTTCGAGGGCTTTGTGCAATTTACCGACGAAAATATTCTTGAGCCTGTGGGCATGACCCATTCTAGCTTTGCAATTACACCCCAGATGACAAATGTGTCCATGGGTTATACGGGGGTTGGCAATCAAGACGAATTTATCCACGTTGGTCTTGCCAGTGCTGGCAGTATGTTCTCCAGTGCCAATGATATGGCATTGTTTATGCACGACTTTTTGGGTGGCGACAGCCATTTGTTGACACAATCAAATATATCATATATGCTACAAAGCCACACCGACCATTTAGACATGAGCATGGCACCTTTTGAAGCCTATGGTTTTGGTTTCTTACATGGAACATTAGCAAGTGGTATCAATGTGGTCGGACACGGCGGCGGCACGGTTCACTGGTTTACAGATATGCTTTTTGATGTGGATAATCAGATTGGTGTGTTTGTGTCCACCAACACCACGGCGGGGATGTTTTCGGCAACGCCTGTTGCGGCTGCAATTTTGGAGACGGCTGTTGTAGAAAAAACTGGTTTGGTGGTTGAAGCCACTCCAGGAGCTGGTGAAGGAGTATCAGCCATGTATGACCCAGCCGCAACCCCCAACCCAATGTCTACCGAAGAACTTGCAGATTTTATTGCGGAATTTGGCGGTCTTTACGACTTTGGACCATTGGGCTTTTGGTATACAGAGCTTGTAGACGGTGTGATAACCAGCTCCAGTGGTGACGAGATTTTGAGGTTGGTGCGTATGTCTGACGGCACTTTTAGCGTCACTTACGGCGAGACAATTCCTGGTAGCAGATATTCATTTGTAATGATGGACGGACAAGCAGTTAGCATATTCATGGCATCTGCCCTTGGTGCAGTTTTACCAGCCCCGAGGGTTGACGATATTGAAGCTTGGGAAGCCCAAATTGCGGCACAAGTTGCACCTGAGGATTTTGCACAGTTTGTGGGTGTTTACCACTTTGTTCCCCAAATAGAGGGTGAAGTAAACCTTAATGCTCGCACATTCATCGTGGCTTTGGACGAGTTTGGCAGGGCAACCTTTGCACAAGTAACGCCATTTATGCCACCTGTGGGGCAGTTGTTAACCCATTACGAAGGCAGATGGTTCTTTATGCAAAGCCCTCTCTTATTCACCTATGAGGACGGCATTGCTACCCTTGACCTTATGGGAGCAAAGTTTGTAAGAGAGCAGTAAGCACCCAAGTCGAACAAAAATAATGTGTAACATGAATGGCAATTGTGTATATAAAAACACCACCTATATAGGTGGTGTTTTTATATACGTGTATTCCTATAGCTTAAAGAAAGAAACCAATTGACGCAAAGTTTCCGCCTGCGCACTAAGTTCTTCAGAAGCAGCAGCAGCTTCCTGAGAAACAGCCGAGTTACTTTGCACAACCTTAGATATTTGCGTAAGACCCTCAGTGACTTGAGCGATAGACTCCGCTTGCTCTGTAGATGCTATGGAAATGCCTCCGATAATTTGCAATACCTCACTGGCACTGTTAACAATAGCATCCAAAGATTCTGCGGTGGATTCGGCAATTATAGAACCAGATTCCACACGGCTTATGCTATCTTGGATAAGCACGGTGGTTTCGGTTGCAGCCTGCTGGCTTCGCCCTGCAAGGGTGCGAACCTCGTCAGCAACAACAGCAAAGCCTTTACCATGTTCACCAGCCCTCGCAGCCTCAACGCTGGCATTAAGAGCAAGCAAGTTGGTTTGGAAAGCAATGTCTTGGATTGTCTTAACAATCTTGCTGATATTGTCAGAAGACTCTTTAATTTGGGTCATGGCATCCACCATTTGCTTCATGGCATCGTTACCTTCCAATGCGGCACTAGAGGATTTGCCAGATAGTTCATTGGCGTTTACAGCACTCTTTGCGTTTTCCTTAGTTTGTTGGTTGATAATTTCAATGGTGGTGTTAAGTTCTTCTACAGATGCGGCTTGCTCTTGCGCACCAGTTGCAAGGTCTATTGCGGAAGAAGAAATTTGGCTTGCACCAGTTAGCACCTGCTCAGAAGCATTGGCGATTTCGCTAATTGTTTTGTTTAAGGTGTTGTTGATGGTGTTCATAGATGCCTTAATGGTGTTGAAAGAACCAATATAATCCCTTTGGATAGAGTTGCGCATATCACCTTCAGCCATCTTTGCTAAAATTTCATTAATTTCAGTGATGTAAGACGAGATGCTTACAATTGTTTGGTCAAAAACATGTATGGTGTTGTAGAAGATGCCGCTATAGGTTTCTGGGTTTGGATTGTAACCGCCAGCAGTTATCTTCTTGTTAATGTCTTCTAAGTCGAAGTTGCCGTCTTTCATTTCTATCATGCCGATTTCCAATGCTCTTAACGGCTCGTAAGTTGCCTTAACGATTTTGTTAAGACCAAGCATAATGTCACCCCAGCCACCTTCGTACTTAGAGGCATCAACTTGGAAAGTCAAATCGCCCTTAGCGGCAATAGCTTCGATGGTAGAATTTATTTCGTGGTTAACAGCATCAAGGTTGGCTTTCAAAGCGTCAACTGCTTGGTTAAGCACGGCTTTTTTGCCTGGCAACTGCTCTAAGTGGAAGTCAAAGTCACCATCACCAACTTGCTTCAAAATTCCAAGCATATTAATAACATCTTTAACAAAACCATCAGTAAAGCCGTTTAGGCTGTTTATCATATCGGCATAACCACCACGATATTTGGAAGCGTCAACACGGTATTCGATGTCGCCGTTGGTGTTGGCTTCATATGCAAACCTGTCAATGTCATCAACAATACCTTTCATGGTGTTGATAAGCCCATAAACATCCCCAGTTAGCATACCAATTTCATCTTTGGTAACTTTAGACTGGTCCATGTTGATATTAAGCTGACCAGCAGAAACCTGGGACGTAAGTGTAACAAGATTCTGTATAGGCTTAGCTATGGCACGTGCAATTGCGATTGCAAGCACAATGGCTATAACAACTACCAAAGCACTGATTAAAATTACAAGGTTTTGGGTATTTTGTGAGCTTTGAACAATTGTAGCAGTGTTGTTTACAATTGCGTTACCTGCCATATTTACAAGATAATTAGTGGCATAAACAACTTCTTCAACAATATCTGCACCTCCTGTTACAGTGGCAAGTGCAGAAGTATGGTTGCCTGCCATGGCATAATGGTGAGCAGGCATGAAAATCTGGTCAATATATTGACGAGTCAAGCTGAGTACATTGCTACTCATTGCGAGGCGTAAATCGATGTTTGCTTGGTCAAAGTTGCTTACAGCTAAGGTGGCATCGTAATCCGCCATTGCTTGTATTACGGCAGCTTCAAACCCACGCATTTCATTGTATAGAGAACGTATTGCTACTTGGTCACCATTAGGGGCGTGCATCACTGTTCCTGTTAATGTACGTCTAATAGCACGAATGTTGGATTGAGCCTCCATGGCTGCTTGTCGCCTTACATAAGATTGGTTCATAAGGTACTGATAATCGCTGGACAAACCAGAAATCTGAACCCATGCGAAAACCGCTAAGAAAATAACGACCGCAATTACGGCACCGAAACCGACAATCATTTTGCCACCAATTTTAATGTTGTTAAACCATTTCATGCAAAAATTCCTCCTCGAAAGTGTAATTTTGATAGGGTTGAAAATGAGATGATGTCTTTGGTGTTTGTAAATCTATACTATGAACGAGGTGTATCCCTCTTGTCACAATTATATCACCAACGCCATAGCCTGTCAAGCAAAATTTTACATGGATAATGTAGCTTTCCAAAATCACTTGTTATGGTAGGGGCGGGCATCGCCCGCCATACTTATGCAGACGATACCTCACAATCCTAAAGAAAATCACCAACAAACATATTTTAATACAGACAATAATCATCATATAAACAAATTACAAAATTTCGTACATAGCAGATGTGTCGTCTTTCCGCACATGTTCTTTAACCTCTAAAACCCGTACTTTGTGGGTGTTTGTGCCAAATCGAATTTCTATTACATCACCCACGGCAACAGTATATGATGCTTTTGCGGGTTTGTCGTTGACACTGACACGTCCGCCATCACAAGCTTCGTTTGCAAGTGTGCGACGTTTTATCAGCCGTGAAATCTTCAAATACTTATCTAAACGCATAAAATCCTCCTTTTAATTTACCCTGCCGAAGCGGGGCAAGGGCAACCATCTAAATCCAACCCTTCCTATAATATCATCTTGATGAACATTCCCTACCTCTACAAAACGACTGTCTTGGCTAATTGCAAGGTTATCACCAAGCACAAAAACGCTGTTTTCGGAAACGATGAAAGGGAAGTGGGTTGTGCCAGAAAATGTGTGACCCTGCCCTTGCAAGTGGTTATATTCCAACCTATATCCGTTGCGATATATGTATCCAGCCACAATGTCTATAACATCCCCAGGAAGACCCGACACCCTTTTAATAAAATTTTCATCGGGATTAGTAGGGGAGGGGAATGCCACAATGTCACCTAGACTTGGTGGGTTAAATACAAACGCTAATCGGTTGACAAATACCCTGTCACCATGATATAAGGTAGATTCCATAGACGGACCATGTATCCTAGCAGATTTTATTACAAAATTTTCTAGTAACAAAATGGCAAAAAGGGCTACAGCAATTGCAATAGCCCATTCTACTATACCTCGTAAAACAGGGTCGTTAATCCACCTTTTAAGCATCTTCGCCCCCTGTTAAATTTACTTTCTTTTCATTATAGCTTCTTTAATTTTCGCTTTTTTACCAACCCTGTCACGTAGATAGAACAGTTTTGCACGGCGAACGATACCCTTGCGTACAACTTCAATTTTCTCCACACGAGGGGAGTGCAGTGGCCAAGTTTTTTCCACGCCGATGTTGCCAGACAGGCGACGAACGGTGAAAGTTTCTTGAATTCCGCCATTTTGACGCTTAATTACATAGCCTTCAAAAATCTGAATACGCTCACGTGTACCCTCTACAATTTTGTTGTGAACACGAACGGTGTCACCGATGCTAAATGCTGGAATGTCGCTTTTTAGTTGCTTTCCACCCAGCTCTCTTAAAATGTTTTGATTCATGTTTCCTCCTAAAGTTATATAACTTGATAGATGCTCGTAGCAAATCGTTACCAGCGGAACATCCCTTATCCAAAAAGACATTATATCACAATATTTTTCACAGTGCAATACCCAATTTGATATTTCAAAAATATTTCTTTTTTGTTAAAAAAGTGCTTGACAAGTGTTAAAAATTAGATTATACTGGAAGCAGGTAAGAAAAAAATAAAAAATTATTTCAAGGAGGTAACACCCATGGCAAAGTATCAAGATCCAGCAGTAAAGGTAACTTGTCCAGACACCGCATTACAACTTTTGAAGGATGGTAATGCAAGATTTGTGGCTAATGGCCTTGTTCCAACTGACCACCCAGATGCACTTAAGAAGACTGGCGAACAGCAATCTCCTTTCGCTTCTATCCTTACTTGTGCTGACAGCCGTTGCTCTCCAGAAATCTATTTTGACCAAGGTATCGGCAACATCTTCGTTGTAAGAAATGCTGGTAACTTCGCTGACAGAGAAGCGATTGGTTCTTTCCAATTTGCTGAGAATGTTCTTGGCTCTCAGTGCATCGTTGTTGTTGGTCACACCCAATGTGGTGCAATCAAAAACGCACACGCTGGCACTAGAACTACTCTACCAGAGCTTGATGGCATTTTGATTGACCTTGAGCCAATTGTTAAAGATGCTGCTGATTGGGAAAAAGATGGCGTTCCAGCCAACGTAAAAGCCCAAGTTGAAGCTTTGAAGAAAGCTCCTGGTATCACTAAGCCAGTTCACGGTTGCGTATATTGCGTAGCTTCTGGCAAAATCACTTGGCTATAAAATTAAACC
>WQZZ01000036.1 GCA_009780485.1 Defluviitaleaceae bacterium
AAAAGTTTTTTTGATAAAAAATTTCAAAAACCCCTTGACAGACATATTTACCATGATGTATGATGATTAGTATAAACTAACTTGTTAGGTGAGGCTCCTAAAAGAACATAGGCTACTGCCCTAAAATATCGAGAGATAGGAAAGGGTATAACAGGCATTGTCGGATTAAGGCATTGCTTAATGTAGCTGATAGTTGGATACAAATCCGATGTCTACGTCTTTTAGTGCTAAAGCTCATACGAGGGGTTGCTGTTACTTTGCATGTTTTTGTGCTGGGTATGTTTTGTTGCGACCTCTTAGGGTCGTTTTTTGTTATTAATTGGCAAAACCATGACAAGAATAAAGAGAGGTGAGATTGTGGACCCTGGCGGTAGTTGTAGTAGTAATCAAGATTTAACAGAACCTAAGCCAAAAGATACGGAGAAATTATATGAGTTTGCTAGAAGCCATAATCTTGGGATTGATACAGGGATTGTCAGAATTTTTACCCGTATCCAGTTCTGGTCATTTGCTGGTGTTTCACGAGTTGTTCGGGATAACGGCAGAGGACAACCTAACTTTTATCATTGTGCTTAACATGGGTAGCCTTGTGCCACTTTTGTACACCTTTCGCAAAGATATTTGGGGGCTTATCAAAAAACCTTTTCAAAAAACAACACTTTTGTTGGTTATCGCAACCATTCCTTTAGTTGTGACGACCCTGCTGTTTGAAGGGTTTATTGAATCCGCATTTTTTACGGTGCAGTTTTTGCCATTTGGCTTTATTTTAACGGGTGTGGCATTACTTTTGTCCGACAAACTCAAAAAGAACACCAAGAACATGGACAAATTGGGTGTTGTTGATGTAGTGGTTATTGGTTGCGCCCAAGCCTTAGCGGTTATCCCTGGTATATCCCGCTCTGGTAGCACCATTACAACAACCATGGCAAGGGGCATAAACCGAGAAAGTGCAGCGAAGTTTTCGTTCTTAATGTCCATACCTGCTGCAATTGGGGCGATGGTGTTTAGAGCAAGCCGAATTATTGCAGACCCAGCATTGCTGGAAGGACTAAACTTCCCAAACCTTATTGCGGGTTTTATAACCGCCGCTGTGTCAGGATATGTAGCGATAAACTTTATGCTTTCCATAGTTAAAAAAGCCAAACTTAAATACTTTTTATACTATATAATTGCACTGGTTGTGGTGATATTCGTATTTTTATGGTAGGTTTTGTTAAAATTTGATTGCTGTCGATTTTGTGAAAACTTGGTAACAATAATAAAAATCGGAGGTGCAATATGTTGAAAGAAAAAATTTTAGTTTATATCCAAAATAAAGAAATGGATAACCTAAAAACTTTGCTGACAAACGCAGAAGAAATGGAGATTTTGCAAGCGTTCCACGAAATGTCGCCAGAGGAGCAGGTAATTGCCTTTAGGTTGCTTCCCAAGGACAAAGCACTTGCAGTGTTTGAAGATTTGGACACGGACGAGCAACAGAATATGCTTCGTTCCTTTACAGATGAAAACGCTATAGAATTTATAAACGAAATGGCTCCCGATGACAGAGTGAGGCTGCTGGACGAAATGCCAGCAAGTGTGGCAAAAAAATTGCTTAACTCATTATCCCAAGGAGAAAGGGAAGCAACTAATGTTATAATGGGCTATAGACGTGAAACCGCTGGACGTATTATGACCACGGAATTTATAACCCTAAGAAAAAATATGACTGTAGAGCAGGCATTGGACAAAGTTAGCCAGCAGGCAGAGGAAAAGGAAACAATCTACACCCTGTTTGTTACGGATGAAGCCAAGAAATTGGAAGGTATACTTACATTAAAAGGTTTGTTGATTGCAAAAGGTACATCTGGCAAAAACCTTGCCGAAACCGACGGAAACACTCTTATTGAGGACATAATGTCCAAAAACACTATAAGTGTATCCACCGACACAGACCAAGAAGATGTGGCACACACGCTACAAACCCTAGATTTGCTTGCAATTCCTGTTGTTGACAAAGAGGGTCGCATTGTTGGTATTGTAACAATTGATGATGCCGTGGATATTTTGGAAGAAGAAGCTACCGAGGACATTTTTAACCAAGCGGGGATGCTTGATGTCCAAGGCAAGGAAGCTAGTCTTAGTGAAACCATGGTAAAGGGTAATTTGTGGAGCATCTGGAAAATACGTGTGCCTTTCTTGTTTATAACCTTGGGTGCTGGTATGCTTGGCGGTATCATCATGGAAGGCTTTGAGGATGTTTTAGCAACCATTGTTGGTGTTGCGTTCTTTATCCCACTTATTATGGACATGGGTGGTAATGTAGGTACACAGTCTTCCACAGTTTTTGCACGTGGTATCGTTTTGGGTCATATAGACACAAAGAAGTTTTTTAGTTTTCTAGTAAAAGAAACGTCTGTTGGTTTTAGTATGGGTGCCATATTTGGTGCGATATCAGGTGTCATAGCAGGTTTTTGGCAGGGAGATGCCATGCTTGGGATGGCAGTTGGTGTGTCAGTAGCGTTTACCATGACTTTAGCCGCCTCTTTGGGCTTTTTTGTCCCCTTTATATTGGTTAAGTTAAAGTTAGACCAAGCGGCAGGCTCTGCACCTCTTATAACCTCTGTAAAAGACGTTGTTGGTTTGCTTGTTTACTTCTTGTCCGTTAGCATATTTATGAATGCAGCTTTGCAAACGGCATATGAATACGCATATGAGTGTGCTTGCGTATACTGTGGATGCTAATGATTATACAAGTTAGAAAGACATGGTAAATTTCGCCATGTCTTTCTCCCTAGAGAGGGCATTTTTATGATAAAACAAAATAAAAACAGCAGAATATTTCTAAAATCATTTCTGATAACATCTGGCGTTTTAGTCTTGCTTGTTGGCATTGGATGGCTTGTTGTGGCAAATACTGTCAGACCGCCAGAAGCACCAGCTATAGTTATGGCTAATATGTTGCCACTTCAAGAAAACTCCAACGACTTAATTTCTTATTACGAGGACCCTCCACCCCCAACAACACTTCAATTCGAGGAACGAAGACCAAACTTCTTCACATTTGTCATATTCGGTCTTACGGAAGGTCTTAACGCCAACACAATTATGGTTGTTGCCTATGATGCCGACACAAGGCAGGGTTATTTAATAAGCATCCCACGTGATACAAGGGTTGATATGCAACGTAACAATAGGAAAATAGTTGCGGCATATCCCGTCGGGCGTTTGGGTGGTCGTGGGCATGAGGGTGGCGTAGAGCGGATGAAATACGAAGTGCAAACACTTGTTGGTTTTCGCCCCGATTTTTATATAAGTGTGGATTATGAAGCCTTCGTACGAATGGTGGATGCAGTTGGTGGCGTTGAAATTTATGTGCCTTTTCGTATGTTTTACAACGACCCTCATCAAAACCTGCACATAGACTTGCAAGCGGGGTTGCAATTCCTTAATGGGCATGATGCACTGCTTTTTTCCAGATATAGAACAGGAACGCCTAGTATTTCGCCAACTATAAGCGACTATCAACGTATAGAACATCAGCAACAGGTGCTATCTGCTGTGTTACATGAATTGCTAACCCCTGCATCCATACTAAGGATACCTGAATTTATAAACATTTTCAATACCTACGTGGATTCTGACCTGTCCGCTGGCGAATTGTTGTGGTTTGCAAACCAAGCTCGTGTTATAGGTGGCTTGGACGCTTTTAATCTTTATACACTGCCAATGATAGGCACAAGCGGTCCACCCATGTGGTACGAATGGGCTTGCGAAGAAGGCGTTTTGGAATTGGTAAACCGCACTGTAAACCCTCTTGTGCGGGATGTTACATCAGACGATTTACGTATTGTGCAATAAACAAGGAGGGGCGGTCTGTGGAATTTTTAGATTTTGTAATTCGTGTTGGTTGTGCGGTTTTGTTTGGTTTTTTTATTGGGCTGGAACGACAATTGACCAGTAACCGAGTTGGCATACGAACCAATGTTTTGGTTAGTATGGGTGCTTGCCTGTTCACTTTGTTTTCCCAGCTTATGGGTGCAGAGGACACCACACGCATAGCCGCCCAAGTGGTAACGGGCATTGGTTTTTTGTGTGGTGGTGTAATTTTCAAAGAAGGTATGAACGTAAAAGGATTAAGTACGGCAGCAACCATATGGTGTACCGCCGCAATTGGCGTGCTGGCAAGCACTGGCTTAATTTTGTTTGCAGCAACCGCCACCGCCATACTAATAGCCGCAAACCTCATTTTTCGTTTCATTTCAGATAAAATACGACCATTACCAAATTTTGGGGATGAAGAAAATATTTACACCCTGTCAGTCACCTGTTGCGAGGAGGACGAATTTAACACACGTTCCGTAATTATAGAAAGTTTAGTAGATGCCAAGTTACAACTGGTAAACCTAGAAAGTGCCGATGAAATTGGTAATAAAGTTGAAATTGAAGCCACGGTTATTGTCCACGGCAGACGAAGGGACGCTTTAATTGAGAAGCTAACATCACAAGTTGCCCTTGAAAAAGGCGTGTCCAAGGCAGGTTGGGAGTTATTGTAGTAGCAGCGGCACATGACACAACAAAAACAAAATTTGACGAATTTTATAAAAGGGGTTGCGTTATAATAAGTTTTGTGGTATACTTATATCGTGCATCGTGTGCATTTATGTTTTTTAGGAGGGACAAGCCCCTATGGTAAGAGGTTTATATACATCCGCAATCGGCATGGCTATCCAGCAAAAACGTCTGGACACTGCATCAAGCAACCTTGCAAACGCTTCCACAACAGGCTTTCGCCGTGACGTGGTGGTGACGCAGGCATTTTCCGATGTGCTAGCCCACCGTGTGCGGGATTATGAAATGCGTGGCATCAGCACGATAGGGTCTGGAATGCTTGGACCCATGTCCCTTGGTGTCACCATCAACACAATCCATAGGGATTTTTCTATGGGACAATTAAACCAAACAGACGCACCTTTTGACCTTGCAATTAGTGGCGAAGGGTTTTTTCGTGTTGCTCACGTTAACACAGAGGGGCAAATGACAGAAATGTTCACCCGTGATGGCTCCTTAACCGTTTCCCCAGATGGTGCATTGGCAACCTTAGACGGTTTTGCTGTGCTTAGCACAAGTGGCTCTCCAATCTTTTTAACTGATGGAGAATTTATGGTGGGTCAAAACGGTGAAGTTATAGTGGCTGGCGAACATATCGCCACCATATCCATGGTGACATTTGAAAGCTTAGCAGACTTGCGTCCGTTCGGACACAACTTATATACCGCCATTGAAGAAGCGGTTGAAATGCCATTTGCGGGACGTGTGCTACAAGGACATTTGGAAAGCTCCAATGTAAATTCGATTTTAGAAATGGTTAATATGATAACAATTTCACGTGCTTACGAATCCAATTCCCGTATGATACAAATGCAGGATGATACGCTAAGGCAAGCCGTAAATGAAATTGCACGTGCATAATAATTGGCACTTGAGAGGAGATAGACCCTTATGATGCGTTCCCTTTGGACGGCCGCCAGCGGTATGACGGCACAACAAACAAATGTAGATGTTATATCCAACAATATGGCAAATGTGAACACAACAGCTTTCAAGAGAGAAAGGCTGGAGTTTCAGTCACTTTTGTATCAAACGGCACGCCGTGCCACCATGGACCAAGCGACGGCTGTTATGGGTCCAACAAACTTGCAGGTGGGTCTTGGTGTGCGTCCAATCGCTACCAGTCGCACTTTTGAAATGGGTAATTTAGAACGCACGGACAACCAATTCGACTTTGCGATTAACGGTCCTGGTTTTTTTATGGTGCAAATGGATTTGGACACAGTGGCTTACACCCGTGACGGCACCTTTAGACTAAGCCCGATTGAAGGTGGCGGACTGATGCTTGTCACCAGTGAGGGTTTGCCAATCCTCAGTGTTGATGGCGGATTTATCGAGTTTGGTGAGGAGCTTAATATACTAACAATGGCTGTAAGTGATGATGGTACGATACTTTTTACCAGTCCAGAAGGTGATATAATTGACGAGGGGTTGCAAATTGCCATGGTACAATTCCCTAACGTGCAGGGCTTGGAAGCCATTGGACGCAACCTGTTTTTAGCAAACCCAGCATCAGGCATTGCCATGCTGGAATCTGATGGGGAAACCGTAGTAACAAGCCGTTTGTTGCAAGGTATGTTAGAATCATCTAATGTTAATTTGGCAGAGGAAATGGTGCGTCTTATCATGGCACAACGTGCCTATGAAGTTAATTCCCGTGTTATCCAAGCGTCTGACGAGATGCTACAACAAGCCAATCAGCTAAGAAGATAATCGTAGGTTGGTGTCCCTAGGTTTCGGCTGGTTTTGCCGAAACTTGACCCCGCCTTCTTTCAAATACGAAAGGGTGAATATAATTGCAAATACCAAGCTCAAGTAGTGCAATGATGCAACACGCCATAACCACAGCACAACATAGCCCTATTGCACATCTGTCATCTGCTCGCCTTTACGGTGATGATGCGGCATTAATGGCGGCGGCACAAGAATTTGAAACCCATTTTATACAACAACTATTTCGTGCTATGAGAAGCACCGTAGATACAAGCAACAGCTTAATTCCACGTAGCCAAACAGAAGAAATATTTCAAGATATGGTTGACGAAATGACCGCAAGAAATGCCGTTGTTGGTGGTGGTGGCGTTGGTCTTGCACAACAAATTTTTAACCAGATAACAGCACAACAAACCCCCTTGCAAACAGAGCTTTTAGCCCAAACCCGACACCAAACCGTTGGCGAATACGGCATTGCAATGGATGAAGAATAAACAACATAATATCAAACGCCTGTTTACGGGCGTTTTTGTTTTGTGTTGCCAAATCCCCTTATACATGATATAATAAGATTATGGATAATTTCGACAGTTTAGAAAATCAAAATCAGCAACAGGAGTTGCAAGGAACAGTTGAACGTGTGATTTACGCCAGTGATGATGGCAATTACACGGTTTTTTCCGTTTCTGTTGAAGATGACTTGGGTAATGTGGATGAGGTTGTTTGCACAGCAGGGTCCAGCGTAACGGCTGGGGAAGATGTTAAAATTTACGGTGCATTTGTCGTCCATCCCAGTTATGGTGAACAGTTCAAAACAACTTTGGTGGAAAAAGCCCTGCCCCAAACAGTCAGTGGCATGGAGGCTTATTTGGCGACGGGCAACATAAAAGGCATCGGTAAAAAACGAGCCGCCCAGATTGTGGAGGTATTTGGTTTACAAACTTTTCAAATATTAGAAGAAAACCCAGCTTTGTTATCCGAAATTAAAGGCATAACCCCTGAAAAGGCACTGGAAATTGGCGAAGCCTTTGCAGAAAAGGGTGCAAACCGAAATTCCATCATGTACTTACAGACCCTCGGGCTGACGGTGGGACAGTGCGAAAAGGTTATGAAGCGTTATGGCGGACAAGCCATCGACGTGGTCAAAAACAACCCTTATGTACTGGCTAGGGAAGTGTTCGGCATTGGTTTCAAAATTGCTGATGGCATTGCCGCCAAGGTGGGTGTACCATTTGACAGCCCCTTCCGCATAGAAGCGGGAATCACCTACATTTTGCTGGAAGGACTGGGCGAAGGACACGTATGCCTGCCACGTGAAAGCCTTTTGGGTCGCACCGTTGACCTACTCGGCGTTGACATGACCGATACCCAAAACCAATTGCTAGAAATGCAACTAGAAGGCGAAATTAAACAAGATAAAATTGACGATGAAACCATGATTTATTTGGCGGCATATTATCACAGCGAGGTTTATATAGCCCGCCGCCTGTTGGAGATAAACCGAATTAACACCGCATCAACCCTTAACGTCACCGCAGAAATTGCCCGTGTGGAAAAGCGGGAGGGTATTGCCCTTGCAGATATGCAAAAAAAGGCAGTAGATGCAGCCATGAACCATGGCGTGGTCGTCATCACAGGCGGACCAGGCACAGGTAAAACCACCACCATCAAAACAATTATATCCTTGTTGGACAAGTTGGGTCAGCGAGTATCCCTTTGCGCCCCAACAGGCAGAGCAGCAAAACGTATGAACGAAGCGACAGGCAAACCAGCCGCCACAATACACCGCTTACTGGGAATTTTCCAAGCCGACGACGACCGCAACATACAAGGCGAACTTGACGACGACATGAAAATCCAAGCGGACTGCATTATAATGGACGAAGCCAGCATGGTCTATTCCATGTTGCTGTTTAGGTTGCTAAAAGCCATGAACGACCGCACCCGCCTAATCCTAGTGGGGGACGTAAACCAGCTTCCGTCCGTTGGGGCTGGCAATGTATTGAAGGACATAATTGCCAGCGAAAAAATCCCCGTGGTTTATTTAGACGAAATTTTCCGCCAAGGGCAAGAATCCGCCATTGTTATGAATGCCCACCGCATCAACCGTGGCGAATATCCAATTATAAACGACCGTGCTAGCGACTTTTTCTTCATAAAAGAACCCCGTATGACCCATGTTGCAGAAATTGTAGCAGACCTTAATATGCGTCGTTTGCCCAGTTTTACGGGAGTTTCCGCCATAAAGGACATCCAAGTCCTTTGTCCACAAAGAAAAACCCTTTGCGGGGTCGAAAACCTCAACAAAGTGCTACAAGAAAAACTAAACCCGCCTGACCCCAGCAAAAGCCAGCATCAATCAGGCTTTACTTTGTTCCGTGAGGGGGACAAAGTTATGCAAATAAAAAACAACTACCAAACCGAGTGGCGTGTAATACATGACGGCATTGTGGCAGAAGAAGGGCTTGGGGTGTTTAACGGTGACGAGGGTTTGATAGAATTTATTGACAACACCAACCGAATTATGCGGGTTGTATTTTATGATGATAAAGTTGTGGATTACCCCTTCAAACAATTGGAGGAACTTAACCTAGCCTATGCCATAACAATCCACAAATCACAAGGAAGCGAATATGACGTGGTGATTTTGCCCCTACACAGTGGCACACCCCTACTATTTAGCCGTAACCTACTATACACCGCCATAACCCGTGCCAAAAAATTGGTAGTCATAGTGGGCGTAGAAGGCACAATTAACCGCATGGTGGACAATGTACGGGAAACCATACGCCACACCGCCCTCGCCCATCGCATAGAAAAATTCTACGAACAATTGCACAATAATGACGAATAAGGTGTTGAGGACTTTCTCCCCAACACCTTATATTTGTATTTTTTTGAAAAAAACTATTGACAAAACAAGAATTTTGAATTATACTGGAAATCTCTCCGAGCCAATTTTATATAGGGGTATGTAAAAAGTGCTTGCCTGTCACACTCTCACAAAGTTATTCAGGCAAGCACCCCACAGCCCCAAAAGAGACCTAAGGGACATTATATCCCACCTTAGGTCTTCTTGTCAAGCAATTCTTACTAAAATACCAAAATAACCTTTCCTAACTTGCGGGCATTATGGGCGACCATTGGTCGTCTTTTTTATATCATTAATCATTTTGTAACGACAACGGCAGACTATAATAGAAAACTTTTACATCCGACACCCATTGACACAACCCCCTAAATTTGCTATAATATTTTAATCCCCAACTTTTTTCGACAATAATATAAAAAGTTTCTCGAAAAAAGTTATTAAGGGGTTAAATTATGACAACAGCTTATTTTTGTTCATAAATATAACTCGGCAACCACTTTTTGAGAGGTTGCTGTTTTTGTTCTTAAATTTCTTAGATAAAAAATAAAAAAGTTCAAAAATTTTGTTCAAACTTTTTTACCTTTGGCAACTATATAAATGCAAGCAAAAAAATGCGGATTTTGGAGGTGAGAAATTAGGTGAGCAATGTTAAAGTCCCTAAAACTTTTCTGGAGCATCCCAAGATTAAGCATCTTTTTTATCATATAGTAACTAATTTTAGTTTTGCAGAAAAGCAAGCCATATATTTCCATCATTTTTGTGAAATGCCCATAGACGAAATTGCAGAGCTAACCCAGTTAAACACCAGCCACATTAACAGCGTGCTGTCGCTGTATGCAGAACGGATAGCGTGCAAGGTAAATTTTTTCAAGGAGATTTTACCACATAACCCAAAAGAGCAAATTTCTATTTGTGAAATGCTAATTTCGGAAAACGAAACAGAGGTGGCATACTAAAATGTCAATTAATGGTAGGCATGAGGAGTTGCAAATATTAGTGCAACAATTTAAGGATGGCGACGACACGGTGTTTGATGAAATTTACAACCGATGCGTCAACCATGTTACTTTTGTGTGCCATAAATTATGCAACAACAAGCAAGACGTGGGGGAAACCGTACAAGACGCTTTTACTGCTATCTTTAACCAGCGAGACAGTTTGACCCCCGAAACATTTTTGCCATATATCCGCAAAATTGCATCGTATATCTGCTTACAAAGACATCGCAAAAGGGGCAGACAAAAGGAACAAATCGTTTTTGACCAAGAATTGATGAACCAAATACCAGAAACCGATGACAACTTTTTGCCAGAAGAATATGTTGAAAACAAAGAAAAACGAAGCTATCTTTTGAAAACGCTGGACGAACTTCCAACCAAACAAAGCGAAATGCTATATTTGCACTACTACGCAGAAATGACCATGACAGAAATAGCCAAAATATATAGTTGCTCTATTAAAAACGTAAGCAGAACCATACAAACCGCTAGAACAACCCTAAAAACCAAGCTGGAGAAAAACGGTATCACCAAAGCCTATGTCTTTGTTCCCCTTACGTTAGCGTTTTTGGCAGAAGAAACCGCTTTTGCTGCCGATTATATACCTGCCGTGGTTGTGGCTGGTGCGGTAACAGGTGTCACAGTAACAGCGACCACCACCACGACAGCAACAACAACCACGACCCTAGCAGGCGTTACCAAGGGCATAATTGCTACAAGCTGTGTTGCGGTGGCGGGTGTGGCATCCGTTGCAATTTACCTAACACTTTCCCAAGAAACTTATTATGAAGAAGTGCCAACCTATCAACCCTATGTCGCCTACACCGAAACCCCGCCAATTATAGAAGTCATCGAAGAAATTGTGTATAAAGTAGAGGAAGAAACCATTATAGAAGAAACCGTGGAAGAAGAAATCATCCTAGAACCAGAGCCAGAGCCAGAACCCATAATAATCATAGAACCCGAGCCAGAACCACAAGACCGCACACCACAAATAATGGAAGCCTTAGGCACAGCAAACAACCAATACGACATTGACCTCATCATTACATACTTCAACTTTATACTAATAGACCAAATGCGAGATTCCAACCAGCAATCATTTCATTTCTACGCAACCAACGAAGGCAGTGGCGAAATACTAATAGGCACAACCGTCAACGAATACGGCATTTGGCATATGAACTTCCAGCTCTTTAACGAATACGAAATACCACACAGAACCTCAGACCTAATTAGGTTTATGGAACAATAAAAGAGGATTTATATAGCAACAAAGGGACATAAAGCCCCCTTCCCACTGGATTGCACCTTTTCAAACCCCTCTTTGCCTCCCGTCCCGCCCGAAGCCTTAAGCACACTTCTCGGGCATATCTCCCAAGGACGGTTGAGGGGGTTAACAGGAAAAGCTTGTGTAGTCTAGTCGGAAGGGGACTTCATCCCCGACACACCAATGGAAGCAATTGCTTGTAAACTTTACACAGCCACCCGCCGATATAATACATAAACTGTTTTTGTCGAAAAGTGTGTGTTACCAAGAAAAGTACGTAAAGGCGAACAAGGACGGGCAATGCCCGCCCCTACCACGGTTCGTATCAACACATCCCCAACGGGGACACCAATTTCGTTATTCGCCCAATGCGGATAAAATATAAAAACGGTGCAAAGCACCCAAATTAAAGGAGGAGTTGCATGACTAAGTTGAGAACAAGGTTACTCGCCCTGATACTGGCTCTCGTAATGGCATTCCCAGCCATTGCCATTGCCGACATCGAAGGCGGAACGCCCGAGACAGGCTACGACCTAAACAACAGTTATCCAGCCCAAGGGTACGACCCAGAAACGTACCCACAAGACAACGGGGACTATGAAACCCACCCCACCTACCCTACATATCCCGTCTACCCACCTGTGGCAGACGAGGACAACGAAGAATATTACCCAGACTACTCTGGCTATGGGGACTACGAAAAATACCCAACCGACCCAGAGTATGAAGACAAGTATGCGGACGACGAAGAACACCCAGAACACCCCGCATACCCAGAAACTCCTGTTTTGGACGGCGAAAACGCCACCCCACCAACAGGGGATATTTCAGTTTTACCCCCAGCGGGCATAACAACCCTTGGCGGTACGGTTGGCACTTATGTAACCTTTGACCCAGACGGCGGTACAATGTCATTTGGGCAGACCGAGCCTGTGGCAGTTGGTGCAGACGGCTACCTAACCGCATGGCCCTTTGACCCAATGCGTCAAGACTTCGCCTTTGTGCGTTGGCTGGACGAAAACGGCGATGTGTTTACCCACGACATGACGGTGACGGCAAGCAAAACCGTTACAGCCGAATGGGGTTTTGCCGTATCTTTTAACCTTGGGGGCTTTTCTGCCACCAACAACCTTGGCAATTACGACCCAACAAACCCGCAACACCTTACGGCAATACGTGTGGTGCAACAGGGCGTAAGCATAAACGCCATGTATGGGGTAACGGGCATCGTTTTCCCAGCCACACCTTTACACACAACCAATTCGTTTGAGGGTTGGGTGATTTATGGTGGTGCAAACCACAACCAGCCTTTTGATGGTGATTTTGTGGTGACAGGAAATATGAATGTGGTAGCGACATGGGACGGTCTACCTATACACACAGTTACCTTTGAAGCGGGACACCCCTCCTTCCCTGCTGGCACAGGTACATTTCCAGCCAATGCTGACCCTGTGAGAGAGGCATATAGTGGGCTTTCTATACATATGTCAAGTCGCATTGGGCAAGCACATACCCCCCTTAACCAAAACCTGCAAGCCCATGGCTACAGATTTGGCGCACCAGCCATTACCCCACCTGCTGGGTTCTCTTTAGAGGGTTGGTGGAACGCACCACCAAGCGAGGTTTCAGAGTGGTGGACGATTGGCAACAGCCCAAATACTTCTCTTAGATATGCAATTCCTGGTGCTAACCATCCAAACGATGTAAACTCACCTGAATCTAACTTACCAAACATATCTGGGCGTTCAAACGTGCCTGTGAATGATGATGTAACCCTTTATCCGAATTTTGTTGCACGTATTAGATTTAACCAAAATGTAGCAAATGGCGGACTTACTACTTCAACCGCACCTTTTAGAGTAAGAGAAATACCTATGTATTTGATTGATAAATACGGAAGCGTGCCACTTTATGAAGCCATTTTCATTGGTACTTTTTCTATCTCTAGTAATACGGAATTAGCGCGACATGGGGAACGTGTCACTTTCCATAGACCTGCTTCCAATGTAGGTAACTATAGCCAGCATCTATCGTCCAATCCAGATAGATTTTATGGTATGCCAAACGCATATGACATGACAACCGTTACACCACGCTTTGCAAATTTTGTTGGTTGGACACGTTTTGCAGGTCCGATAGACCCTATTACAAATCCACTTATTCCATATGACTATCCAGTTACTGGTAATATGACACTTTTTGCACAATGGGCAAGTAACTTTGAAGAAACAACAGTAACCTTTAACCTTCCAGATGGTGCAATGTGGCGTACCAGTTGGGGTGGCAACACAGACCCTGCCTTTGTGTCAACTGAAAGTCGTGTGCCATTGCACCTGCTTGGTTTGACAGGAGCGGCTGCCCAGCTTGTTTTACCTGTGGGTGGCGTGGGTAATGCGGCGTATAATGGCGTTATGCAACCGAACGAAATGCCCGCAAACCCAGTGAAACCTGGTTATATTTTTGTTGGATGGCACTATTTTGTATATGATGCCGTTTTGAACCCTTCATGGTCTTCAAATGTTAGAGTGGAAGGTTTTCAAGAGCAACGTAACAGCGGTTATGCTGGTTCTATACCTCAAGGAGGTCTGGAAGTAACGGCTAGATTTGAACCCATGTTTTACGTTACCCTTGACCCTAATGGCGGTATTCCGATAAGCACTGTAAATGGCACCATATCAACCAATCCTTGGAGTCCAACTTTACAATGGGCAAGCCCCACCCATGGTCATGGTGCATTTAACAATGGTTATCACGCTACTAATCATAACAACTTGGAAATCAGCACTGCTAGAATTAGCCCACTAGACAGGTTGCAGGTTAGGGAACGAATTCGGAATTTAGTTGGAAATGGTTTTACCGATGTTCTGGTGCGTGAGGGCATGGTTTTTGTCTACTGGAACGAGGTGCGTGATGGTTCTGGTAGAAGGGTTAATGATTCAACTAGAATAACTTCCGCCACAACCCTATACGCCCAATGGCTAGGCAACTTAACTTTTAACCACAATCAATCCCGCTTCTCTGCCCACCAACAAGATATTATCGAAGTTATACCGCTGTTGGCTGGCAGAACCCTACAAAACAACCACCTAAGTCCTAACTTCTCAGGCAATACACAAGTTGCTTTGCCAGAAGCAGGGCTTGCACACCACAGCTTCATAGGCTGGAACACAGAGCGGGACGGCACAGGCACTTGGTTTGACGAAACCACCATCTTCGAGGACACCAAAACCGTTTACGCCCAGTTTATCCCGCTAAGTGGCGTTGGCTTCCACGTAGGCTTAGGTCCTGCTGGTTCTATAAATGGCTCGTACTTCTATGAAATCGACAACCTCGCCCTTGATGGTAGCGAAAACCTAAGCAATTTGCCAGTGCCAACAATTACAGCCCCTTCTGGATATGTTTTCCGTGGCTGGTTTATGTCACAAGCGGGTGTAAGCCCACAGTGGGGCGAAAATACTGGCTTTTATGTGCCAACTATGCTTTTTGCACGCTGGGAAAGGCATGTAATGTTTAACGTGGCTGGCAACCGTGGTGTAAATACGCACCATTCTAATGGTTCTGCTGTTATACTTGGTGGCACTTTGGGCGGTTTCTTCCCCCATAGTAACCCAGCACCAGCCAGCGGTTGGAATTTTAGCCACTGGTCTGCTACCGAGTTTGGGACAGCACCATTTACAGCAACATCTACCGTAACTGGCGACATTTATGCCGTGTTCTACGGTATTGTAAACTTTAACCTTGCTGGTGGGCAAAACGCCACTGGCGGTACAATTATCCCGGCTATGAATGTTTTTGACGCTGACAGCCCAGCAGGTGTGCAAGAGCCAACAAGGGCAGGTCACACCTTTAACGGTTGGCAAGTGGTGGGTGGCGGAAACGCCCTCTATGACCCAGCAGACATAGAAGCGATGGTTATGGGTGCTGGCGTGTTGGCGGATGGTAACACAACCTTCGTTGCCGACTGGACACGCCATGAAGCAAGCTTCGACATTATCCACAGCCCCGTTTGGACGGCTGGTAATGACGATTTTGTGGAGTATACAGGCGAGGAAGTTGCGTTCAGCGTTGGTACGCGTCAATATCACCGTTTTGGCGGTTGGACTTTCGACCACACCGACATGGTAGACAGTGCAGATGCTGTCACTTACTTTGACATTCCTGTTGCTTGGGCGAACAACACCGCTGTTGTTGCCACGGCTAACTGGGAGCCTGGTGTTTTTGTGGAAGTGCGTAACGCCAATGTGGATGCACCGTTTAGTCCGTTTTCTGGTGCAGTTGCCCTATACTTTGATGGGGATGACTATGTTTTGACGGCTGGCACGAGCCCGTATGGCGATACATTTGCTGGCTGGCATATTTACCAAAATGCGACTGGTGTAAATGCTATTGTGAACGCCACCGCAAGAAATACCGTGCTTGAAATTGGTGCTGGTAATGTGGGTGGCGAAACCATCATCATTTATGGCATCTGGATACCAGAAGGCGATGTGGTTGTTATGAATGACCCTGCATTGTCTGCTGGTGAGACAATCACGGGGCAAACGGCAAATATGCTTAATGTTGCCAGAAGCACAAATGTTACTTTAGAAGCTGGGGACAGAAATGGCTTCCGCTTTGATGGTTGGACATTTGAGGTGCTTTCTGCTGGTACGTTTACAATTGCAGATGCTACGACCGCAACGACCAGCTTCATTATGCCAAATATCGCCACTGGCGACCAAGTTGTTGCAACAGCCAACTGGATACCGTATATCCCTGTTGAGATTGTTGATGGTGGTGCAGGTTACGCAGTAACAGGTACGCCAGCCGACATGAACGCAGATGATGAATTTATCCGTGGCTCTGAAGCGACTGTGTATGCTGGTGACAATGATGGTTACAGATTTGTCAACTGGACGTTTAACCACGGTATAACCGTTGCAGATGATACGCTAACAACTGTAAGCTTTGATGTGCCAGCAACTCTAACACGTGGCGATGTGGTGGAAGCTACAGCAAACTGGGAAGCTCTGACTTTTGTCTTTAGCGTACACCATATGATAAACGGCAATTATGCAACGCCACACACAGCAAATGTTTACACAGGTAACGCACAAGTAAATTCTGCTTTTGGAGCAGATATAAGCTTTAGTCGTGGAAACCTTGCTGGACATAACTTTAATGCTGTGGGTTCTGTTGTAAGAGCCAACAATGCTGCGTTTACTGACACTCATGTGACAGTTGACTTTGACACCAACACCATTTCCTTCGATGCAACATCCCTAACAGCCAACGCTGATGATTTTGACATTACAGTTGATATTTATGTGAATTGGACACCCGTTGCTGGCGGTGGCGGTAACAGTGGTGGCGGTGGTACTGGTGGTGGTAATAATAATGGTGGTGGTAGCAACGGCGGAGGTGACTACGGAGATAACGGCGGTGACGAAGATACTGGCGGTAATCCTAGCATGGGTGGAGGTAATGGCGGTGGTACTGGTACTACCACAACCCCACCACAACCATCTCCAGAAGCCCCTGTTGCTGATGTGCCTGTTGTTACTCCTAATACTCCTAGCACTCCAGATGCACCGACTGTGCCAACTGTGCCACAGCAGACACCACCAACAACACAGCCACAACCAGCCCCTCCAATGCAATCTCCAATAGCACCAACCGTAGATATGATTAAACAACCAAGCAAACTTGATGTTGAGGTTGGTGGATTAGTGACTTGGACATTGCACGGCTTCCACAACCGTTCTGGTGAAGCCACTACCCGATTTACCATAACCGATACGCCAGGGCGTGGACTAAACTTTGTTTCTGGTCAAACCCCAGCATTTTCGGGTGGCGAAGGGGTCACATTTGAAATCCGCTACACCATTTATGGTAGTGATGCTTGGCATATCCATGCAACAGGCTTGGATGCCAGCCAACCACACAGCTTTAATTTCGAGCAGACAGGCAACATCTGGTATACTAATATCGAACTTTACTTCGGTAATGTGCCAGCGGATTTTGCTATCGGAAATGAAATTATGCTGACCTTTATGGCTGGTGATGATGCACCTGATGGCGTGCTTGTAAACCG
>WQZZ01000037.1 GCA_009780485.1 Defluviitaleaceae bacterium
ACTTTGCACAGAATTGGAAAAGTTTTTTCCAAGTGGCGAAGTCGAAACCTTTTGTGTAGTCTTGTTCTTCGAAATGGTGACTGCTCATTAATTTTTACCTCCTATTGTAGTGCATACAGGCATAGGACGGGCAATGCCCGCCCCTACCAATTGGGGGGGTGTTCATTTACATCACGGATTTTGGGATGTGTTGTGAATGCACATTACATCACGGACATACGCCATCGTGGTAGGGGCGGGCATTAACGGTTTTGACGGGACCCGTCCTTGTTCGATTGACGACACAGTTAAATCCGTTTTGCAAATATAAGCTTGTATACTGCATATGCCAACAACGCCCCGATTATCTGCATTGCTATGAAGATTATGCCGTGGGCAGGTCTTATACCCGATGCAGTGTCCGTAAACATCCTCGCAACCGTAACTTGTGGATTGGCAAACATAGTTGACGATGTTGACAATAGCTGACCACCAACCAACAACCCAATGATAATAGATACTTTGCCCGACCCTGTTTTTACCAGTAGCAGTATTGCTAATATAAGAATGAATGTGCCGAAAATCTCACCAAAAAACATATAGTCATTCCGCACATTATCAGACAAAGCAAGCACAGTGCCAACATCATCAAGAAACATAAGATGGCTGAACATTGTGCCAACTATGCCCCCAACAAATTGGAAAAACATGAAGAACATCGCTTTTGATGCCGTTATCTTCTTTTCAAAAAGCATTATCATGGTGACGACAGGGTTAAAATGCGCACCAGAAATGCGACCGAAAATTTCGATTAATGCACACAATACAAAGGCAACGGCGATGGCGTTTGCTAGAACCGCAACAGCCTTGGGGGCTTCAAAGACCTCTGTAAACATAATCATGGAGGACACCGACGCCATAACCAAAAACATCGAGCCTAGAAATTCGGCTGTAAGCTCACCCATTAAGGGCTGTTTGTTCATTAATATCTCTCCAAACTTATGGGGTTTCGTTTTTGCTGTGTCTGCTACAGGCATGGGACGGGCAATGCCCGTCCCTACCAATTGGGGGGTGTCAATTTACATCACGGATTTTGGGATGCGTTGTGGACGCACATTACATCACGGATTTTGGGATGCGTTGTGGATGTACATTCGTGTCATGGATATTTGACATCGTGGTAGGGGCGGGCATTGCCCGTCCTTGTTCGATTGACGATACCGTAAGTAGGCATCACTCGCCTGCTTCTTCTTCAAAATCTTGTTCAAGCATTGCTTGTATCTCCCAGATGCGTTTGTACAAACCTTCACGTGCAAGCAGTTCCTCATGTGTACCTGCATCTGCCAAGCCACCGTTTTCGATTACGAAGATACGGTCTGCGTTCATCAGCGTGGTGATGCGTTGAGAGATTATGAAGGTGGTTGCGTCGGATTTGTTCTCTGCCAGTGCTTGCCTAATTTGTGCGTCTGTTTCTGTATCAACCGCTGACAAGCTATCATCAAAAATCAACAACTCACTGTTTTTGATTAAGGTGCGGGCGATTGCCACACGTTGCTTTTGACCCCCCGACAGGGTTGTGCCACGCTCGCCCACAAGGGTTTCGTAACCCTCCTCAAACTCCGTTATAAAGCCATGTGCGCTGGCGGTTTTTGTGGCATCATACACCTCTGGGTCTTTCGCTTCGTCCTTCGCCATTTTAAGATTGCTCATAATGGTTTTGGAATACAAAAATGGCTCTTGCAACACCATGCCCACATTGTGGCGAAGATGCTGTTTAGAAATGTCCCGCAATTCCTTGCCGTTTATGGTGATGCTTCCGTTCTTATAGTCATACAAACGCAGTAAAATGTGCATAAGGGTGGATTTGCCACTGCCAGTCGCTCCAAGGACGGCTATTGTTTCACCACGTTTTACGGTAAATGACAAATTGTTAAACACCTTACGCCCTTCTTCGTATTCAAAGTCGACATTCTCAAACACAATGTCACCTTGCAAATCATGGGTTGTTGCCCCTTCCGTGTCGGTTTCGGCGGGTTCGTCCAGCACCTCATAAATACGCTCGACGGCAACCTGCATCCGCCCAAGGTCTGACAAAACACGCCCAAGCTGACGGACAGGCCACACCACCATGCCCGTAAACAAGTTAAAAATTACCAACTCGCCCACGGTAAGCGTGCCGTTGTACGTAAGAAACACACCAACAACAAAAGTTGTCATAATTTGGGCAAAGCACAAAACATCAGACAGACCCCAATACCACGACAAATACTTCATCTGCTTGAAGTCCAGCTCTCTAAATTCTTCGTTCTTCTTTACGAACTTATCAACCTCGAACCTAGCACGCCCAAAGGCACGCACAACACGGATGCCTGTGACGCTTTCTTGAAGCACCGCCTGCATTTCCCCGTCCTTCTCATCCGCAAGCTTAAACACCTTACGGCAATGCTTAAAAAACACATACGAAAACACAAAAATGATAGGCAGAAAGCCCATTGTCACCCATGTTAGGGTGGTGCTTATGGGTATCATCATCACAAGGGCGAAGGTTGTAAAAAAGATTGCACGGGCAATTTCCACCGTCTGCACTTGCAGAAAACGGCGGGTTTGCTCCACATCCGCTGTGCATCTTTGAATTAAGTCCCCAGCCTTGGCGTGGACATGATAATTATATGGCAGTTTCTGGATATGGTCATACAGTTTGTCCTTTATTCGTTTGGCAGTGGTTTCACCGAAATGTGAGATTGTACGGTGTCTGCCAAAGATAAACAAGCCAATCATCGCCGTCACAATTAAATGTGCGGCAGCTGTAAGCCAAATGTTTTCCCCCAAGGCTTCTATGCCACCAAGGGCGTTTATCAGCCACATGATGAAAATATTTGTCCCTTCAAAAGGGTAATTTCCGAGCACATTGTCAATGGTAATGCCGATTATCAAAGGGGCTGCAAAATTGGAAAATGCAGAGCCAGCAGAAAATGTCATAGCCACAAAAAACATCCATAAATGCCCTTTTGTTAGCTCTCTTAGTCGCTTAAATAAAATAGAAATCAACTCCAATTCTATGTAGATTTTTCAGCCGCACCTTTCAGCATAACACAAATCAAGTGAATTGTAAAGCTTTTTATGCAAACCATACTCAACTTGGTGGGTATCGTCAATCGAACAAGGACGGGCAATGCCCGCCCCTACCAATGTACCGCAACCACTCACGTACGAAGGTAAACAGCAATGTGGTAGGGGCGGGCATTGCCCGTCCTTGTTGGATTGACGATACCAAAATAACAAAAAAACCTCTTGACAGGCAAAAGATTTTGTGTTACATTGTATTTAGGTCTCTTTGACCTCCTTAGTAATCACTGTGATTGACCGATGACACACCAAAGTGCGTGGGGTGCTTCACTCCTAGAAAAAGTAACACCCCACGCACTCCATCGGTTAGCCTCATACAAGACCTAGGCTTATTATAACAGCCTAAGGTCTATTAGTCAAGCACTAAATTAAACCAACAAAGTAAAAATTTATGTCAAAAACTTCTAACTCCCTTGTCAACCCATGGCAGGGGATTTTTGTTAGTATTTTTACACACCAATAATTAAACAATAACATTGAGGTGTAGATATGAAAAGATGGTTTTTTATGACAATAATAATTGGGGCGTTTTTTGTTTCTGCGGGTTACATCAAGTGGTTTGACTTTGATGTAAACCTCGATATTATGAAGCAGGCATATGAATATGATGTTAAATCCCAGCGTGACGGCACAACACCGCTGGACTTTGTGCAGTTGCTGGCATATTCCGCCGCAAAAAACTGGGGCGACTTCCCCAAGCAAGGGCGTTGCAAGCATATAGACACCATTGTCACCCGCATAAATGAAGGCGAGCGTCTGCACGACATAACAGCGGAAATGGACTTGTATAAATTTTATTTGGAAGCTTATGGGGCGGTGCTTGGTGGTTTTGTGGGGGATTTTGAGGTTGAAGGGGAAAGGCGATATGGTCTAAAGGTGTTTCACCCCATTGCGAGGGGTTATCATTTCAGCCATAGTGATGATTTTGGTAATCCCCGCAACTACGGCTACAGCCGACCACATTTGGGGCATGACTTCTTCGGTTCAATCGGCACGCCTATCATTGCGGTGGAATGTGGCACGGTGGAAGCCTTGGGCTGGAACAGATACGGTGGCTGGCGTATCGGCATCCGAAGTTTTTGTGGCAAACGCTACTATTATTATGCCCACTTGAAGAAAGACACCCCATATGTCCAAGGGCTAAAAGAAGGTCAGAAGGTGCAAGCTGGCGATGTTATTGGCTTCTTAGGCAACACAGGCTACAGCCACAATGAAAACGTAAGCAATATAAAGCAGCCACACCTACACTTCGGTATGCAAATCATTTTTGATGAGGAACAAAAAGACGGCAACAACCAAATTTGGATTGATGCCTATGCAATCACCCGCTTCCTAAATCAAAACCGTATGGAAGTGGCAAACAAACAAAGAACAATAAAAACCAACAACTTTCCTTTTGAATAACAATACATCAATCCAACAAGGACGGGCAATGCCCGCCCCTACCACGACTGTCGTTTGCCACTTACATTATTGGTGATGCAAAAATGGTAGGGGCGGGCATTGCCCGTCCTTGTTGGATTGATGTATTAAATAATTCGCAAACACCAATTTGGCGGGCTTTACACACCTCCGCCAAATTTTTTTGAAATTTTTTTGAAAATTCTTGTAACGAAACCAAACTTGGTACGTCTAACCTATGAAGTGAAAGAGAGGGGGAGAAAAGTGGCTGCGGATTTCGAGCAGATGTACAACACCTATTACATGAAGGTATATTCCTTTGCGGTGACACTTACAAAAAACCAACACGACGCAGAAGAAATTACCCAAAACACATTTTTCAAAGCAATGACCACAGAGCGAAAAAGCCGTGGTGATGCGTCAGAGTTTACATGGCTATGTGCCATAGCAAAAAACCTATTCGTAGACGAGGTGCGAAAGAAAAAGCCCGTAGGCGACGTAAGTGCAGAAGTGCCATCAGACACCAACATAGAAAAGGCTTTGGTGGACGAGGATATGTCCTTACGCATCCACCAAGTGCTACACGGCTTGGAAGACCCTTACAAAGAGGTATTCTCCCTACGTGTATTCGGAGAACTTAGCTTCAGCAAAATAGGGCTAATCTTTGGCAAAACAGAAAGCTGGGCAAGGGTGACACATCATAGAGCCAGACTAAAAATTCAAGAAGGGATGGAAGAATAATGAATTCAAATTGTGAGATTGTAAGAGATTTGTTACCCCTATATCACGACGGGGTTTGTGGAGAAAGTAGCAAGAAAATGGTGCAGGAACATCTGGCACATTGCGACCAATGTAACCAAATCCTAGGGAAGATTAAGGACGAAGGTATTATCACCCAAATCAAAAGAGAAGCAAGAGGGGTTGTTACCAAACACAAAAAAGCAAATACTGGAAAAATTGTCTTTTGGAGCATAAATGCTTTTATGGTATTCGTTTCGATTATTATGATTTTGCCTGTAATGATGTATGACGAACCGATGTTTCTGCTGGCACTGATGCCCGCCCTGCACGTTTCGGCTTTAATTATTTTCTTCATCGGTCGCCGTGTTAAAGGCAACAAAATGACACGCACAGGCGTTTGTCTGATTGCGGGTGCTGTGGTTATTTTCATAATCCAATTTGTTTTTGACCGACTTTTTTCAACGACAGGTTTTGTGGTAATTGCTGGTGTAAACCTTAGCAATTGGGAAAACTGGGAAACGGTAAACTCCAATATCAACCTAATGGCAACCATTTTTATTGGTATTATCGGTGCGGTTTTGACAGCTTTGGGAATTTCACGTGGCAAAAACCCAGCCTAATAATACACGGAAACACACACCATACCGACATCACCTATGTCGATGGTAGGGGCGGGCATTGCCCGTCCTTTGCCTGTTGACGATATTGTATAGGATTGTACGGTGTCGTCCACATAAATAGGACGGGCAATGCCCGCCCCTACCAGTATAGTGCATCCATCGGTTAAAAATGGTAATTCATTAAAACAATCAGCCAAGGGCGGAATTACGCATTATCTCCGCCACAATGTCTGTGTTGTCGTCATCAGCTAGGCGGTTTGGCTGTTCACGCCCACACTTCTCGCACCTATGCAGGATTTGCCAGCCCTTTGCACTATGACTAACCACCCGCACAGGGTGCATAACACCATGGCAACCATTAGCACGGTCACCAGGCAAATCATCCACATGAACAGAACGCAAACAAAAGGGACAATGATTACGTATCGTCCCTTTTTTGATTGCACTCACAAATTCACCGCAACTTATGCAGTTAAAATCAGTATTTTCCGTCTTGCGACCCATTCTAATCTTCGGTTGGTTGGTTTATACCCATCATTTGGTCAAAACCGGCCATAACAGCATCAAATGTACGCTGGGAAATCTCTGGCAAATCGCCACCCCATGCACGCTGCGCCGCTTCAAAACCAGCAATAAAAGCATCCCGCATAAGTTCCCCACGGACTGGGTCATCGCCAGCAAAGGCACGGGCAAAGCTTAAAATACGCTCTGATGTCTGCTCCACGCCAAAATAACCATCGTCAGCAATGTCACGCTGGGCTTGCAGTCTGGTGGCTTCGTCAATTTGTATCATGGTTTCGCCATTTACAATGGTGGCTGTGTGACCCTGCAAGTTCAACAAACGCTGAATCATCTGCTGGAAAGCCTCTGTCTGGCGGTTCATTTGGTTGATGGCGTTGTTAATATCACGCATATTAACGTCAGCCATGCTGGTGGTTGTGCGAATGTCCAAAATGTCCTGCGGTACGGTTTGACCGCCCAGAAGTTGGTTGTTGTTTTGGTTTGCTGGTGTGGCAGGTACGTTGTTTTGGGCGTTTTTGTTGCTTTGAACTGCGTTAAGTAGGTTTAAGTTGGTGTTGATGTCCATATCGAAAATCCTCCTTGGATGTAGTTATAATAGTATTTCGGACAAAGTTCGGAAAAACTTAACATACAATTTATTATCTGCGTAAAAAGTGGCTGACACAGAAAAGGACGGCAATCGACCACGACCGTCATTGCGAGCGTAGCGAAGCAATCTCCTGCCTGTAGACGAGAGATTGCTTCGTCGCTTCGCTCCTCGCAATGACGGGGTTTGCCAATAAAAAAGGACGGTCATTGACCGCCCTTAAAATTAACGCCCGCACTTTTCACAAGGTGGGTCTGCTTTTTCGAGGATAATTACTTCGCCTTCAAGTGTTACTTTCATGTTTGAGTCTTCTGATAAACCCAAAGCTTCTCTGATTTCTTTAGGGAGAATAATTCTACCTAAGTCATCAATCTTTCTTGTACCAAAGCCATTAGTTTCTTTTGCCATTTGGACATTCCTCCTTATTGTCTCCCCTTTTGATTAGTCAAGCAAGATTTGCTTGACAATAAGACCTAAGGTGGGGTATAATTGTCCCTAGGTCCTTTTGGGGCTGTGGTGGTGCTTGCCTGACTACTTTTGCTGAGTTGGTGTAGGCAAGCACTTTTAACAGTACCCCTATTCAATTGTGATGTAACATTTCCAGTATAATGCAAAACCTTGTTGCTGTCAAGAGTTTTTTGCAGAAAAACATAAAAAACACCCGTTCAATTTATTTGAAGGGTGTTTTTTATGTTTTTGCGGTATCGTCTGTCGGACTGGGACGGGCAATGCCCGCCCCTACCACGATTGTCGTTTACCCTGTATGTGGGTGGTGACTGAACATTGGTAGGGGCGGGCATTGCCCGTCCTTGTTGCTATTTACGTATACTTCCTAATCCGTACGTATTGCCGCCAATGCCGATATGCGGGTTGCCCTACGTGCAGGCAAAAAGCCCGATATTAGACCAACCGCAATAGAAAACACAAAACCCAACACATAAAGCCAAAGAGGAATAAAACTGATATAACCAGCGGTTTGTGCTGGCATCCACGCAGGTGTGGTGGCGAAAAGCTCAAAACCTTCCAAGCTGTTTAATCCAAAGGAGATAAGTGCGGACACGGCAAGCCCTAATACACCGCCCATAGCCCCAATCATGCTGGCTTCTAGCAAAAACAGACGGCGAACATCTTTTACCGTTGCCCCAATCACCTTCATAACACCAATTTCTTTTGTACGCTCATAAATAGACATTACCATGGTGTTCATAATGCCGATTGCCGAAATAACGAGAGAAACAACACCAATTGCAAGCAACATAGTTTGCAGGTTTTCCGTGGTTTCCATTTGACCAGTAACAATCATAGCGTCATACCACATCATGTCGGGGTTGATGCCCATTTCTTCCAATGCGGCAACAGCAGGGCGAACGTCTGATGCGGAATTTACAAGTACAATAATTTGGTCAAAACCTTCATTGGTGTCCATGATAAACCCAAAGTTTCCTTGGCTATCCATCCACATACCACCCATTTGAGGACCACCGCCCTGCTGGTCTTGCCAGCGTTGGCGGTCTTCTTCAATGCGTTGCACCTGCTCCAGTGGCATGAAAGTGCTGCTCATCATCTGCCAGTCCATACCATCGCCTGGGTCTAAAATACCCACACCGTTGATGATATATGGACGTATTGCCGCACTGCCTTGCCCAGGTGGCGCACCGCCTGGTGGTGGGGGTTGCCCAAACTCATGCCTATAACTGGCACGAAGGGGCAGGGACAGCAAGTCCACAGTGGTTTCAATTCCCATCATGCCCATCATCCAGTTGTTACCCTGCTGGTTTCTTGGGTTCATAAAACGGGATGGCACTTGCGAGCCGAAAACCATTTGAAGCTCGTCACTGTCAGTAAAGCTATGCCCTTCCATTGGTATCATGCCTAGGGGTTCCATGGCTTCTGGTTTTATGCCCACAATTTGCAAATTTGCCACATATCGCCCAGACACCACGTTAAGGCTGGAATTTAGCAAAGGGGTGGCGATGTGTACATAAGATATTTCGTTAATTCGTCTTACAACATCGTCATCCAGCGTATTAATATGGTCGGGGCTTTGTTGCCAAGGGCGGTGAATGTTTATCCGCAAGGCACGATGCCCCATGTCTGCCATTTGTTGTTCAAAGTTCATGTTTACGGCAACACCAAGACTAATCATTACAATGATACAAGTTGCACCAAAGATAACCGCAAGTACCGTTAGAAAGGTGCGTAGCTTGCGTTTGAAAAGGTTGCGTATTGCCATGGTTAAAAGGTCGGTTACTCTCATAACTTAACCTCCTTAAAAGTCGTCATAATCGTCTTCAAATTGTCCACGTCTTTTAATGTGACGGCGGATTAAGAAGAAGGTTAGTGTGCCAACACCAACAACACCAACGACAATGACAGCTATAATCCATGGTTGCAGACCTTCGCTTTCTTCTTCGCCCCATGGGTCAAAGCCACCGCCAAAGTCGCCTTCCATTGGTGGTCGCCCAAAGTCACCACCGCCAAAGTCACCACCCATGCCACCCATTACGTTAACAACATAAGGGATGCGAATTTCATGTTGTTCTGCCATGGCATCTTCAAAAGTGGCTATCATGTATACGGTGGTTGGGCCAGGCATTTCTGCGGTGATGCTTCCCCAGAAGTTTCCGAAATGACCTGGTTGCATATTGCCAAAAATTTCGTCAGCATTGCCCACATTAAAACCTTCGCCCTCAAAACGTACACGCACATTGTAAAGGTTAGAACGGCTGATGTTATGCACGTTAAAGCTTAGGTTTTGCGGAAAGCCCATCATCATGTCTGATGGTATGTTGGCATCACCAAGGTCAAGGCGAGCCACTTGGCGTACGTTTACGCCAATATCTTCTTCTGCACTTAACTGGTAGGCGTTGTCGTCTTCGTAGTCAAATCTAAAGCTGATAATGTGGTTCATTGCCGTGGCATCTGGTATGGCGAACATACGCATATGGTGGTCGTAAGTGCCACGTGGTGGGATTTCTTGTATGTGGAAGGTGTTGGACGCACCAACGGGGGTAAACACCGCAGAAGGTGTGGCTTGTTGGTTGTTCCCAGTGGGGAGACCCATAACCTGCCATGTAACACGAATGTTTTGTACAGAGCGGGTGGGGTGGGTGTTTTGTATTGTCAAATACAGGTCAAATTCGCTGTTTGCCATTACAACCAGCGGTTCAACGGTGTAATCGCTTATGATGATGCGTGGGCGAGAGCGGTTTTCGTCGTCATCATCGGGGTTGTAAACTGTAATGCCTGTGAATTGCTCGAAGGTCTGCCTTTCGTTGCCGTTGTCATATGCCAGCGTAAAGCCCACATTGTGAAAACGGCTGGTTGACGCTGATGTTGGGGAGAAGGCAAATTCAAAGGTGCGGGACTGTCCAACCTCTAAACTAGGCAAGGTTTGGATGCTGGCAAGGTTGTTTACCACACCAGTTTCTGGGGCGGCAGTAAGGCGTATATTGCGGGCAATTGCGTCACCGTGGTTAGCAATTGTCACGGTGAATCGGGCTTGCTCGCCTACCATAAACTGCCCTGTTGGGGACTGGATGCTGGTAATGCTAAGGCGGGCAACGTCACGCAGGTCGTCATCGTCTGCAATTACGCTCATGCCATTAAACTGGGAAAATCTGCGGGTTTCACCGCCATTGTTATATTCCAAAGCAAATTCTACATTGTGAAAGCCAGTGTCAGCCGACATGGTTGGGGAAAAGCTAAAGCTAAAGGTTTGGCTTGCCCCTGCCGTTAATGTTAGTGCTGTGTGGATGGTGGGCGTGCGTGATACAATGCCAGCTTGTGGGGTGGCAGTCAACCGCACATTGCGTGCCTCGTGGTTGCCACTGTTTGTGATTGTAACGCTAAAACGACCCTCGTCACCAGCATAAAAATTGCCTGTGGGGGCTGAAATTGTCATATCAAGATGCGCCCGCTGGTCTGCCGTCACACCGTCAGATGTAATGGTGACAAACTGGGGCAAGGTGACGCTGACAGGCGAACCCTCCGCATCATCATGTGCCAAATTTAAGGTGATTGGGCGTGAACCGCTTTCCAAATCGGTAGGGCTTGTAAAGTTAAATGTAACCTCACGGCTTTGCCCCGCTGGTATCGTCCCAACAAAGTTTGTGGCATTGCCAATTATCATCAAATGAGCCGCAAAGCCCTCAGCACGAAGTTGTACATTGCGAGCTTCCACATTGGAAACATTTTGTAGGGTAGCAGTAACACTAAAATTCTGCCCAGGTCGCAAATTTTGCTGGCTAACACTAAAGCTGGACATGACAACACGTGGCTCCTCGTCACGAGCGGTGATGGTTATGGGCAAATTCACTGTTACAAACTGCACTTGGTTTAGGTTGTTGCGGAAAGACAATTCTACAGGTATGCTAGTAGGCTCGCCTGTTATCGTAGCGTTTGGCGTTATGCGTAATTGCACATCACGCTGGGCATTGCCAGCCAAGGCAAAAGTGCCAGTTGTGACGGCTTCCACTGTAAAATTAGGGTTTGGGTTGGCACGTGGCAACAAAGTCACCTGTGTTGCCGAATGTGCCGTGGTGTTACGCAATGTGGCTGTTACCAACTGGGTTTGACCCGCCCTTAACTCCACCGTGCCATGGGGCATCAAAGTAAATGCCGCATTTGTAGCATCTGGCTGACGCACAGTAACAGACATGATTTGAGAGCCTGTCCTTGCAGGCACTTCGGGTATTGCGGGCGTATCAGGCGTAGCTGGTGTTCCAGGTGTGCCTGCCACCTCATAAAACACAGTGATGGTAAAGGTTTGACCGCCTTGACCAAGGGTTGTGGTAACACCTATAGAGTTGCCACCCATCCAAGAAACGTCCAAGCCACTGGAGGACACGCTGGTTATGTTACCAGGCACAGTCGCTTGGATTACGGTAAATTCGCCAGCATTCACAGTGGATGCGTATAGGGTATCTGTGCCGTTAATTACAGGAACAAGGGCAAAAGCCATAACAAAAGCAAGTAAGCCCGCTAGAAATTTTCGTTTATTCATTTATATCCCCCTCTGGGCGTTCTTCGGTTTCTTCCTCCGCCCCAACTTCAATTTTATCCGCCACATCCTCAATTTTTTCAATTTTGCCGTCACGGATATGTATAACATGGTCACAATATCTGGACAATTCCAAATTGTGGGTAACAAGAATAAGGGTCTGATTGTGGGTCTTTGCCATACCCAAAATCAAATCCATCATTTCTTTGGTGGTTTTGGTGTCCAAGTTTCCCGTTGACTCGGCTGCAAACACCACTTGGGGGTCGTTTACAAAGGCACGGGCGATACTGACACGTTGTTGTTGTCCGCCAGACATTTGGCTGGGTTTATTTCGCAAACGCTTCCCAAGACCCACCGCCTTCAACATCTTGCGAGCCTTCTGGTTTCGCACCCGCTTTGGCACCTTGCGGAAAATCAAAGGCAAGGTGGTGTTTTCCAACGCCGACAGGGTGGGCATTAGGTTATATTGTTGGAAAACAAACCCAATGTATCGCTGACGAAAAGAGGCAAGCTTTTTTTCGTTCATTTTGTGGATATTATGCCCCTTAAACACAATTTCGCCCTTAGTGGGTTTTTCCAGCCCCGCAATAATATTTAGCAAAGTGGATTTGCCAGAGCCTGAAACGCCCAGCAAGCAATAAATCTTGCCCTTGTGAAATTCAAGGTTTACATCATCCAAAGCCACAATTTTTTCATCGCCCATGGGATAAACTTTTCTCACATTTTTAAGTTGAATTACAATTTCTGGTTTTTCGCTCAATTCACCACCTCCTAACAGTGTATACGTATGAGGGTACAAAAAAGTTTCAAACTTGTACATAAAAATATCTGTGTCTTATATAACGAACAACCCATGGCATTTGTGACAACTGGTAGGGGCGGGCATTGCCCGTCCCATGTCTGCTGGCACTAATAATCTGGATTATACGTTATCGTCAATCCGACTAGGACGGGCAATGCCCGCCCCTACCCGTGTAACAGGGTTTGCCCCCATCATACAACATAAAAGGCAAGACAGAGGTTTGTCCACCAATCGCACACATAAAATACAGGACAGGGGTTTGCCCTGCCATCGTACACACAAACGGCAGGACAAACCCCCGTTCACAGGAACGTCCTAAAACTTTTTCAAAACATCACCAAGTATTTTTATGCCCTTCTCCAAATTCTCGTCGTTTGGAGAGGAGAAATTTATACGGAAATACGGACATTTAGGGTCTGGCTTAACCTCAAAAGAATGACCTTGCACAATACCAACACCGTCTTGCAAGGCAACCCTACAAAACTCATCAACATTTATTTCTGCTGGCAATTTCACATAAACATACAAGCCACCTTCTGGCTTAACATAGCTTATGCGGTCGCCCAAATATTTATCTAGGCAATCACAGGCAAGTTGCAAACGGCGGGCGTAAATCGCACGCACATCAGCCAACTGACGCTCCATTGTAAATTCTTCCATAAACTTATGCACCACAATCTGGTTAAGAGAAGGGGAATGTACGTCAGAAATCTGCTTGGCGGCAGACAGCTTTTCCATATAATTTTTGTGCATTAGCAGATAACCCACACGAAGCCCAGGGGAAATGGTTTTGGAGAAAGAACCCGCATAAAGCACAATGCCGTCCGTGTCCATAGACTTAATTGTCGGAATGTCCTCACCAAAATAACGCAAATCACCATAAGGGTCGTCTTCCAAAATCAAGACATTATACTGTTTTGCAAGCTCATAAATACGCTTACGCTTCTCCAGACTGGTTGTCCATCCCGTTGGGTTTTGGAAGTTGGGTATTGTGTAAATAAACTTAACATTTTTGTGGGTTTTAAGGGCTTCTTCCAGCTCTTTCATGTCCATGCCGTCATGCTCCATGTCCACGCCTTCAATTTGCACGCCATAGGAATGAAAAGCCGACAACGAACCTGTAAAGCTGGGGTTTTCGCTGATAATCACATCACCCTCATTACAAAAAACCTTCGTAATAAGTTCGATGGCTTGCGTTGCACCTTGGGTAATCATCAAACAATCGTCATCGTTGCCAATGCCACGCTCTTTTTTAAGGTCTGCCGTCAGCTTTTCACGCAAGGGCGGATAACCCTCACTTGGGGCATACAAAAGGGTGGCAGGGATTGGCATGGTCAACGCCTCGGCAGAAAATTTTGCAATGGCTTCTGCTGGGATGGCATCTGCACCTGGGTTGCCCGCCGCAAAGGCAATCGCCTTGCCTGGGCCGCAATGCTTCAAAATTTCGTAAACCGCCGCAGGGGCTACGCTTGCAACACGTTTTGAAAATGGTTGGTTCATCGTTTTTCCTCCTTATTTAACGCCTCTTTAGAAAAAGAATGTGGTACCCACTCTAAATTATCCACGTGATTATTTTCTTGGTCCAAGTCCTTATGTTTAACCCTTTGATAATTCTTAGGGTTATCCAACCACACTTGTGCCACCAATCTGTGTATGTAACAATGTTTCTGCTTGCCCTTGATGTTGATTGCAACAATGCGGTAGCCGTCTGCTCTTTTATAGGTTGCTCTTAACTTGTCATTTCTAAAAACCTTACCACATTTGCTGACCATGAAAAGCCCGCATGTGCTGGGTCTTAACTCAAGTTTTGCATCTTCCACGTATACACCCCCTTTCCATTCGCATACTTTCCAAAACCCACTAACTTTCCCAATAATCAACACACCTTGGTAGGGTCGGGCATTGCCCGTCCCATATCTGCTTGCACTATCCTTTATAACTCATAAATTGGTAAGGGTGCAAATAACACTACTAATGGCTTATACTATACCTTTGGTTTATTTTTGAAAACAGCATTTATACGGTCAACATTAATTTCTTTTTTATTTTTGAGTTCGATTTCCAAACAACTAGGGATTGTAGCGTGGTATCTGTGGAGTGCTATGCAATGCTTGCAATTTCCATGCCACTCACAATCGGTGTCCAGGCAAATACAAATCAAATTATTATTATCCGCAAGAATTTCATGCGGTTTTAGTTTCTTTTCCATGTTCATTTCCCCCTACTCACAGTATATAAATTTTGTACATGCACCACACTAGTTGTGGCATTGGCTCAACGACGGGTGGTTCAGCAAGTTCTGTGCGTTATTCCACCCTTAGCAAATAACGCACTAGGACTTAACGGTATCGTCTGCATAATTGGGGCGGGTCCCGTCAAAACCGTTAATGCCCGCCCCTACCAGTTGGAGGGGTCAACCAAGACGACAGCGGGATGAATTATTTAGTCAAAACCAACTCATTGCCATTTGGTTTAATTGTTAAAGTTACACCACTTGGTTGGTCTGTGCTTGCAAATCTATCAAGATATGTGCCGTCTTGCTTCAAAATAAGCTTTGCACCCTTTTGCACAGCCATATTAATGTGCATAACAGACACACCAAACTCCTTGATGATTGTAGCTGGGTCATACATAACGATTGTGTCAGCCCCTGCAATGGCTTCCAAAGTCGCCAAGTCAGCAGTTTTAGGATGAGGTATCTCGTTTATACCAAAGCTACCCTTTTCACACAACAAACCACCCTCCACAGGAATGGCACGCAAAACCTTACTATCACTACTCTTAATTAAAACAGGGCAAGCCAGCGAGCAGTTGGGGCAGTTTGTTTCAATACAACCATCTTCTTCCAGTGGTACTTGTTTACCAAGGTTTGTGGTTGCCATCAACGCCCCAGTAGGACAAAGATGCGCACACATCCCGCAATTGATACATTCAGTTTCCGACAGTGGTTTATCAAGGGCGGGGGACACCACCGTGTTAAAGCCCCTGTCAACCAATCCCAAAGCCCCAGCACCCACAACTTGGTCACAAAAACGCACACATTGACCGCACAAAATACACTTGGCAGGGTCATATATGATGTTGTTGTGTTGTATACGTCCCAAGTCAGCCACAGGTGGCTCTGCGTCAAACTTTTCAGGTGTCACTTGATATTTATTTGCATAATTTAACAGCTTACAATTAAAATAATCCTGACAGCCACATTCAAGGCAACGCTGGGCTTCTGCCACAACGTCCGCTTGGCTAAGGGGCAGGTTTACAGGCTCAAAATCCTTGCCACGAACCTCTCCAGACCTATGAGGGACTTTCATACGACCAACCTTTGCCACATGGGCGAAATTATCAGCCGTCACCGTATCATCCTTCACCAAAAAAGGCTTGGCTGGCACAAATTCCCTGCCACACAAATAGGCATCCACAGCAACCACCGCTTTTTGGGCATCACCAATGGCTTTGACCGCAATGTCCGCCCCATCATCCGCCACATCACCAATGGCAAACACGCCATTTAGGTTGGTTGCAAAACTACCCTCGGCAACTTCCACATTGCCCCAGCGGTTAAGTCCCAAACCATCAAAACCAGCCATATGAGCCTTTTGCCCAATGGCTACAATTACCACATCAACGTCAAGTATCTCTTTAGCACCCTGCACAATAACAGGGCTTCGGCGACCACGCTGGTCAGCCTCACCAAGCTCCATAATTTGCAATTTAATAGATGAAACCTTACCATTCTCGCCAATAATCTCTACAGGGTTTACCAAAAATTTGAAATTGACCCCTTCTTCTTCGGCTTCCACAATTTCAATGGCTTGTGCTGGCATCTCGTCCCTTGTGCGACGATAGATGTTAAACACTTCCCCGCCAAGACGCACAGCGGTACGGCAAGCATCCATGGCGGTGTTACCGCCACCAACCACGGCAACACGCTTGCCAGTAAAATCTGGCGCATTACCCAGCACAACATCACGCAAAAAGTCTATACCGCCATAAACGCCGTCAAGACCTTCCCCATCACAATTCATGGGCGAAGCCTTCCAAGCACCAACGGCAACCACCACGGCATCAAAATCCTTTTGCAGGTCAGCAAAACTAATGTCGTTACCAATCCTAGTGTTGTTACGCATCTCCACACCCATGCCAGCAAGGGCGTTAATTTCCTTGTCCAAAACCGCCTTAGGCAAACGATATTCTGGTATGCCATAACGCAACATTCCGCCCATATGTGACATTGCGTCAAAAACAACAACCCCATGCCCCAAACGGCGAAGCTCATATGCAGCAGTAAGCCCACCAGGGCCACCACCAACAATGGCAACCTTTTTACCAGTGTCAGCACCCACCTCTGGGGCATAATCAATATTCAAATCAGCAATAAATTCCTTGATGCTGCCAATGGCAATCGGCTCATCTACCAAAACACGACGGCAACCATCCTCGCAAGGCCTAGGGCAAACCCGCCCAATACTTGCAGGCAAAGGAATACGATTTTTCGTAACCTTCAAAGCCTCTGCAAACAACCCATTAGCAGTTAAACCCACATAACCCTGACAGTCCGTTTCGGCAGGGCAAGCCTGTTGACAAGGCGGGCGACAGTCACCCCTGTGGTTGCTTAACATCATATCCAGTGCCGCCTTGCGGTTTTCATCCACACGG
>WQZZ01000038.1 GCA_009780485.1 Defluviitaleaceae bacterium
AGACAAAAAAGGGCGGGTTTTTTACGACCGATACAAATATCTTGGTAGCGGTTTTGGTGTTAGCGTTAAGGGTTATCGCCGTACCCGACCCAACAAGGATGGGCAAATGGTGGAAAAACACACTGTCACCGACTGGGCAATTTTTGCTAGGGGACACCAAGAAAACATTGTGCAAAATGCTTATGTGGACATGGACGAGGAGCAATTTGGCTTCTGCTTGGCGGAGGACAGGGCGTCCGCTAACTTGTTTGAATTTCGCATAAACAATATGATGGAGATTTTAGACCATTACAAAAAGCTAAACAACCAAGGAGAAGTTACTAACTTTGAAGGGAATATAAATCAAGTAAATGTTGCAATGTTAATGCTTTACGGCACGGTGCTTTTACCTGTTGATAAAAGCCATGAGGACTATCACCAGCAACAAGCTGACGAACGGGCCCAGAAAGAACTTGCCGCAAGAGCCAGAATGGGTGACATAGAAGCGGAAGATGCCTTCTACAAAATGGCACATGAGCAGGAAATGGAGCTTGGCGAACGGTTGTCAGAAGAAGATTTTTTATCTGTTTTTGAAGGTTATTTTCTCAACTTGGTGGAGCAAAGTGGTATCTTCACAATTCTTGCAGATATTTTGAATGTGGAAGAATTGACCAACGAAACCACTGGCGAGCAACTCTATCGCCTAACCATCTCCATTACCGACACTTACACCACTGCTTATATCAACAAAAATGATGTAGTGGGATTTCCCATGGTTGGTATGCGACTAATGGGAATTGGGATGTTGCAAGGTGATGTGCTATTAAAATAACAAGTATGAGTATATACCGTCAGAAATCTTTTCTGGCGGTACAATTTTGTGGATAACTTTTTTCCAATTCTGATTAAGCCGACCAAAATACTAGGAATGTGATACAATGGGGCAAAGGTAATGTTTTTTACTAAAATCATCAACGAAAAAGTCACGAATATTCGAGCTTGACAGACCTAATTTTTTAGTTTAATCTTAGTAGGGTAGGATGGGTAGTATCTACTTGATTTATTTCCAGTTATGTGGTAAAGGAGCCTAGGATTATGCTGACAAAGATTTACAAGAGAGATGGGAGAACCCAGGATTTTCACGAGAGTAAAATAACCGATGCTATTTTTAAGTGCCTAAAAGCCACAGGCGAACCTGACCGCCAGCTGGCTATGGAGCTTACCCTGGAAGCTATAAAAAAAATTAACAAAGAATTTCCTGATGGTGATGAGCGGGTTACAGTGGAAGATGTGCAAGATATTGTGGAAGCCATCTTAATCGAAAACGGACACGCCAAGGTTGCAAAGTCTTATATTTTGTATCGTGATGACCGCTCACGTTTGCGTGAGGCTCGCTCGGAGCTGATGGAGGCGGTTTGCACCATCCTGAAAGAAAATAACCGTGAAAATGCCAATGTGGGCAATTCGCCTTCTGCCAAGGTTTTGCAAATTTCTGAAATGGCTTCCAAAAATTACTATTTGAAGCGTGTGCTTACCGAAAAAGAAGCGCAGGCTCATCTTGGCGGTGATATTTACATACATGACCTTTCTTGGTATTCTAAGACCTTAACTTGCCTACAAATTCCGCTTGATAGGCTGCTTGCAGAAGGGTTTAACAATGGTCATGGGTATATACGCCCACCCAAAGGCATTAAAACAGCAGCGGCATTAGCTGCAATCATATTGCAGAGCAACCAAAATGATATGCACGGCGGTCAATCCTTTGCTTATTTTGATAGGGATTTGGCTCATTATGTGCGGTTGGAGCGTAAGCGACAGGACAAGCTTATCCGTGAAAATTTGGAAGAACTTGGCTTGCCAATTGATGATGATAAAGTAAAAGAGTTGGTGAATAGACGTACTCGTGAAGAAACTTACCAAGCCATGGAAGGTTTTATTTACAACCTCAACACCATGCACAGCCGTGCTGGAGCGCAAGTGCCATTTTCTAGCATCAACTTCGGCATGGACACCAGTGAGGAAGGTCGTATGGTAACAGAATGTTTCTTGCTTGCCTATGAAAAAGGTTTGGGTAAGGGCGAAACGCCGTTGTTCCCCAATGTTTGTTTCAAAATAAAGGAAGATGTTAGCTTTGAGCCAGGTGACCCAAACTATGACCTTTTCCAGCTTTCTATGAAGGTTGCCTGCAAGAGGTTGTTCCCTAGCTTTTCCTTCCAAGATTCTAGCTTCAACAAGCCTTTTGCTGAGGAAGAAGTTGGTTATATGGGTTGTCGTACCCGTGTAATTGCCAATTGTAACGGAGAAGCCAAGACCAACTCTCGTGGCAATCTATCTTTTACCACGTTAAACCTGCCTCGCTTGGGCATTAAGGCAAACAAAGACCTGTCTGTGTTTTGGAAGTCCTTAGACGAAATGATGGAGCTTTGTGTTCAGCAATTACTGGCTCGTTATAACGTGCAAAAAAATATGCGTGTGCGTGATTTTCCTTTCCTTATGGGTCAAAGACTGTATATGGACAGCGAAAATCTAGGTCCTAACGACCCTGTAGAAGATGCGATTAAACACGGCACTCTAAGCATTGGTTTTATTGGTTTGGCAGAATGTTTGGTTGCCCTTACAGGTAAACACCACGGGGAAAGCACGGAGGCACAAGCCCTTGGGGTTTCCATTGTTTCCCATATGCGTCGCCTTTGTGACGAAGCTACGGCAAAACACGGCCAAAACTTCACTTTGCTTGCCACACCAGCCGAGCAATTAAGCGGGAAATTTACCAAAATTGATGCCGAAGTTTATGGTGTAATCTCGGGCGTTACTGACAAAGAATGGTATACAAATTCCCATCATATTCCTGTGGAGTTTGGGATTAGTGCATTGGATAAAATTGCTTTGGAAGGACCATACCATAAATATTGTAATGCAGGACATATTTCTTATGTGGAGCTTCCTTCAGCACCAGAAGGCAATATCGAAGCTTTTGAAACTTTAATTCGTGCCATGGCGGAAGCCGACATGGGTTATGTCAGCGTAAACTTCCCTGTGGACATTTGTGTGGATTGTGGCTTAAATGGCGTTATCGAAGCGGACACCTGTCCAAAATGCCGTGGCACAAATATCAGCCGTGTCCGCAGAATAACGGGATACCTGTCCACCCTTGACCGTTTTAATGACACAAAGTTGGCAGAAGTCAAAAACCGCCAAATTCATCAGAACTTTAATGACAAAGAATAAACTTGATTTTAATGGGAGGGGGAAAATAAGATGCGCTTGTCTGGAATTTCCTCAGAAAGCACCGTGGATGGTCCTGGGCTTCGTTTTGTGATTTTTACTCAGGGCTGTCCGCATGAATGTGACCATTGCCATAATCCCGAAAGTTGGTCTTGTGAGGCTGGTAAGGAGTTTTCATCAAAAGAAATTATCCGTATGATGAGAAAGCAATGCAAATCCAGAAGGGGTATTACCTTTTCGGGAGGCGAACCTTTTTTGCAGCCATACGAGCTGTTGCAGGTAGCAGAAGCCGCCAAAGAAATGGATTTGGACGTAGTTACATATACGGGCTTTACTTATGAGCAGATTATTGGTGAAGGCGACCCTGATAAAATTGCCCTTCTCCAAGCCAGTGACATTTTGATTGATGGGCAGTATAAGCATAACTTGAGGGACATTGGTTTGCGTTTTCGTGGCTCTGCTAACCAGCGTGTCATTGACGTTGTTGCCTCTCAGAAACAAGGACAGGTGATGCTTTGGGAAGACAAGATGATGAACAACTAACAAAAGGGGTGGACGAAATGAGTGGAAAGCTTAGGTACTTTATAGTCATTGTGTTCGCTTTAGTTCTGGCTGGCATGGTGTTGGTTGCTGCCGAACCAATCCATGACACCACGCAAAGGGAAGCGGCACAACGCTGGATAGACTATGGTATTTTGCCCGCCAATGTACACGAGCATTTGGATAGGCATATCACCTATCAAAACTTTGCCCTGCTGATGGAAGCACTTTTAGGATATGAATTGGATGAGAAATTCACATTCAATTCTGGTCTAATGTATATTAGGCGAAATGAAGCTTTTAATATTTTGCAGACCGCTATAGGTCATCGACCTACAACATTTCATGTTCACGGTGGTTTCTTGACTTTTGGCGATTTTGCCGAGATTTTGAACCAACTTATACAAATTTATATAACCGATGACTTTAATCTGAATTTAGCAGATGAGTTATTAGATGGAACTTTGATTATCAATCACCGTGCGGTTTATGTGGACGCACTTGTGTCAAACGTAAGTGGTGATGGGCATATCGTTATCGTGGGTCGTTACGAAAACACAATTTTTCTGGATAGTGTGGATATTTTAGGCAACATAACTATAACCGCCAGCAGACATGGCATGGCATATGTGGATATTCGCAACAGCCGTGCTTCTGCTCTGAATATTTTAGGCGAAGCAACCGTAAACTTTATTGGTGACACAGAGGTGGAGGGGGTGAATATTTATGCCCCTGCGATGCTAAACACATCCCTTTTATTTAACCGTGCGGATGCACCAAGTGTACGCCTTTCAACGGCAGATGTGGCTTTGGTTGGCAGGTTTGGTAATGTGGATGTTGCGATACAACAAACCAACGCCCCCGTGATGATTTCTGCCGAAGGTCGCATTACAAACTTACAATCCGATAATGCAGTTGTTTTGCTGGGTGATGTTACTGTGGAAACTTACCAAGCACCCGCCTTAAACGTCATAAATCAAGCTGGTTTTTATCGCAACCAAGAAATTGCTGCTGCAATAGAGTTTGGTATACATATGGCGATGTCATATTTCATGGAGCAACTATTAGATGCCATAGCAAATGCTACTCCTGGGGAAGTTCCTAGGTTTGACTTTGTGCCACCAACTCCAAGACCACCCCAAACATCAGAGCAACCACAAACACCACCCCAAATTACACCACCACCTGTTGACCCACCACCCGTTCCCTATTAACCAAATTTAGCAAATTTAGGAGGTAGAATTATGAGTTACAAATTTGAATTGAAACCTTTACCATACGCATATGATGCGTTAGAGCCGTTTATTGATGCAAAAACCATGGAAATCCATCATAGTAAGCATTTGCAAGCCTATGTGGATAATCTGAATGCTGCACTGGAAAAATACCCAGAGCTTCATAGTTGGTCGCTTGAAAAACTGCTAAAAAACCTTGACCAATTGCCAACGGATATACAAGCGGCTGTGCGTAACAATGGTGGCGGTGTATACAACCATGATTTATTTTTTTCACTTATGACACCAAACCCACAACCACTAAAAGATGGTGCTTTGAAGTCTGCAATCCAAGCGGAGTGGGGTAGTGTTGATGAGCTTTTGGCACAGATGAAAGCGGCTGGGTTGTCGGTTTTCGGTTCTGGCTGGTCTTGGCTGGTAAGTGACGAAAGCGGCAAGTTATCCATTTTCAAAACTCCCAACCAGGACACACCGATTCCTGCAAATCTTAACACTGTTCTCAATCTTGATGTGTGGGAACACGCCTATTATCTCTTGCGTCAAAACCGTAGGGCAGAATATATTGATGCTTGGATGAACGTGATAAACTGGCAACAAGCCGAGGAAAATTATTTAGCTAATCTATAATCAAAAAGCCGTAGGGCAGAAAAAACCTACGGCTTTTTGATTATGCGTGACTTGCCAATGCGGTAGGGTCAGTCTCATCGAAACCTTTATTGTCGCCCCATATCTGTTGACGCTATTCTTTGGGATTGGATGGTATCGCATACATAATTGGGACGGGCAATGCCCGCCCCTACCGTGGTTTATTCCAGAGTTATTTTCAGGAAAGTTTTCTTACCCTTTTGGATAATCAGCCCATCACCGTTTGTAACCATGTGTGCGGGGTTGGTTATTTTTTCTTCGTTTAGTGTTATGCCACCTTGTTGTACATTGCGACGGGCTTCGGCTTTGGAAGGCACAAGCCCAGTTAGTACCAGAAGGTCTAAGATGTTGATGCCATCTGCAAATGTTTGTTTTGGAAGGGTGTGGCTTGGGATGCGTGTGCTACTCACCTCGTCTGCAATTTGTTGCCCGTGGACAATTTTCGTAACTTCATAAGCCAGCACCTCTTTGGCTCTGTTCAGCTCCGCACCCTCATGTGCTGTTAATTCTTCGATTTCTTCCATAGGTAAAAATGTTAGAATGGACAAATATTGGCGTAAAACCGTGTCCTGTACATTGCGAAAATATTGGTAAAAATCATGCGGGGTGGTTTTGTTTGCGTCTAACCAAGTAACACCCCCTGTGGTTTTGCCCATTTTTTCACCATCACCCTTTAACAACAGGTTGTAAGTGAAACCATAAGCATCCTTGCCGTCCACGCGACGAATTAGGTCAACACCCGCAACAATATTAGACCATTGGTCGCTTCCTCCCGCTTGGACATTACAACCAAAACGACGGTTAAGCTCCAAAAAATCATAGGCTTGCATAACGACGTAATTAAGTTCAAAAAAGTTTAGTCCGCTACCCTCGAATTTTGTGCGATATTTGTCCGTTGCCAGCATACGGTTGACGGAAAAATGTACACCATACTCCCGAATAAATTGGGTGTAATTTAGCTGACGCAACCAATCACCATTATTTACCATGATTGCCTTGCCGTCGGCAAAATCAATAAAACGGCTGGCTTGTAGTTTGAAACGCTCAATATTATGGTCGATTTCCTCTACAGTCATTAAGGGGCGCATTTGGTCTGCCTTGTCTGGGTCGCCTACCATCCCAGTGCCACCGCCCATTAAAATAACAGGGATATGCCCAGCTTTTTGAAGCCACGATACAGCCATAAATGTTACATAATGCCCAATGTGCAAGGAATCGGCTGTGGGGTCATAACCAGTATAGAAAACCACCTTGTTTTCGGTGAAAAGCTTGTCCATTTCTTCTTCATGGGTCATTTGGGCGATAAAGCCCCGTTGTTTCAAAATATCTAGTCCGTTCATCTTATGCCAGTCCCTCCAAATATCTACTTATCAGATTAGCGATTTTTGTAAGTCCATCCACATCTGCCTGCGAAAACCTGTCAAATACAGGGCTATCCATATCCAAAACCCCAAAAACCTTACCTCGCTGAAACAAAGGTAAAACTATTTCAGAATTGGTTTCGCCGTCACAGGCAATATGTCCGTCAAATGCGTGGACATCAGGTACAACAATTACCTCACCTTTTTGTGCCGAAGTTCCGCAAACTCCTTTGCCTATTGAAATGCGAGTGCAAGCGGGTTTTCCGCAGAAAGGACCAAGAATAAGTAAGCCATTTTCTGCTAAATAAAACCCCGCCCAGTTCACATCAGGCAGGGCGGTATATATAAAGCTGGCTATATTCGCTAAATTTGCAATCAAATTACCTTCATCTTCCAAATGGCTTTCTATCGCCTTCAAAAGTAGTTCGTAATTTTTTGTTGTATCGCTGTTAGGTTTGAATTCAAACATTTTTATTCACCATCTACCATAATAAATATTATTTCATCACGATGTACCAAGCGTAGGTGCTGACGTGCTACATTTTCTACAAATTCTAAGCTTTGTACGTAATTTGCTTCGTCTACAAGCTCTTGTTGCCTTTGCTCTTGTTGCGAAATCTGCAATTCAATCAACGCAGTTTGGGCATTTGTTTCGTTTATGCGACCCATAACCCCAGTTGCCAAATACAACCCAACCCCGATTATAACCGCTAAAATTACCAGTTGCAACAAGGTTTTTATACCAAAAGCAACTCTACGTCTTTTGATTACTTTATCAACCCGTTTAATTTGTTGCTCCATTGTCTTGCCCACGCCCTTTACTAAAGTTGTACCTTTCATTTTAACACGTTTTGCACTGGTGTGCAACCCTCTTTTTGCCTTGCCCGCCGTTTTTCGTACAGCGACGGCACACTTTGTGCCAAAAGGAAGGACTAGGCGGCTTAAAGTGTAAAGATACAGGATTATGCCAAGGGCAACCCCTAAGAAAGTGAAAAAACGTACCTGCCCAAAGTTTATATGAACCAGCAAAGTAAATAACAAAAGGGCGGACAGCACCCAAAAAAGCACGTCCTCAATGGCGGTTAAAACAGAGTTGTGGTGTAACATTTTGCGGAAGATGCGAAAACCATCATAAACCAAACCAAAAGCAAAACCAGCAAGCACTGTCAGTAAAAAGGTCATGGCTTGCCCTGTCAAATCAGCAGTCATACCCCACCTCTATTTGAAGATTTTGCCAAACATAGACCCCTTTTTACGTCCAGTTTGCACATTTTCTTCATAATTCATGGTGTTGACACGACCGAAAATATTCAACGTACCCTTGTCTAAATCCAATGCTGCCACATGGAGGTCATCGCCTTGCAAAACCAAAACACCCATGTCGGTTTCGCAAACCACTTGCCCCTCATCAAAAGAAATAACATCTAAAACCCCTGTAATAACAGCGTTTTCCCGCTGGTCTACCGTTAATTTATGTCGTCCTGCACGTCTTTCCTCGCTCATTTTGTTACCCCCCGTTTCGATGTCAATATATTGTATTGGCAAAGGGGACGAGGTAGAACCGTTATTTTTTCGGCTTTCTCTGGGGTGGTTTGCTGGGTTTAACAGGCTTTGCAGGTCTGTGGATTTTTGGTCGCAACAAAGCCTTGGGGTCATGTCCGATTAGGTCTTTACGACCTGCTCGTATCAAGGCTTGTCTGACAATTTCGTAATTGGCAGGTAAGCGGTATTGGATTAACGCCCGTTGGGTGGTTTTTTCTCGCTGGGATTTTGGCACGAAGATTTTTTGCATTGTGCGTGGGTCTAGTCCTGTGTAAAACATGCAGGTGGAAAGTGTACCAGGTGTTGGGTAGAAATCCTGCACCTGTTCGGGTTTTACGCCTGCATCCCTTAGATATTCTGCCATTTCAATGGCATCCTCTAGCCCGCAACCTGGGTGGCTGGACATTAGATAAGGTACTAAATACTGGGTTTTGCCCAGCTTTTTGTTGGTTGCGTCAAATTTGACCGCAAACTTCTTATACAGGTCAAAACTTGGCTTGCCCATGTGTTCCAATGCCTTGTCTGAAATGTGTTCTGGTGCGACTTTTAATCGTCCGCTGACATGGTGTTCGCACAATTCCTGCAAAAAATCACCCCCAGCAGGGTCAGCCAGCAAATAATCATAACGTATACCCGAGCGGATAAAAACCTTTTTGATTTTAGGGATTTCACGTAATTTACGTAACAATTTTAAGTAATCTTTGTGGTCGTATTTTAGGTTGGGGCAGGGGAGGGGGGCTAGGCATTTGCGTTTGCAGGGCTTAGTGCTTTCGTTTTTCCAACGGTCACAAGGGGGTTTGCGAAAGTTTGCCGTCGGACCACCCACATCATGGATATGACCTTTGAACATTGGGTCGTGGGTGAAGCTGGTGGCTTCTGCAATCATAGATTTGTGGCTACGAGCCTGAACAAAACGCCCTTGATGAAAGCTTAAAGCACAAAAATTACAACTGCCAAAACAACCACGGTTGCTGGTTATGCTAAATTTAACTTCTTCTATGGCTGGCACACCGCCATGCTTGTTATACATTGGGTGATAATCCCGCATATATGGCAGGGAGTGAACACGGTCCAGCTCGCTTGTTGAAAGGGGGTCGGCGGGGCGGTTCTGCACCACATATGTACTACCATAATCCTCTACCAAAGTTTGTGCCGTTAAAAAGTCTGTATTATGGTATTGGGTTATGAAACTGGAGGCGAATTGCTTCTTACCATCGACAGTTGGTTCTTTAATTTGCTTAAATGACGGCAAAATTACAGGGTCAACCAAAAAGTCAATATCACGGGTTTTGAATACCGTGCCATTGATGAAGGTTATGTGTTCCACAGCCAGTCCAGATTCCAAGGCTTCAGCAATTTCCACAATTTGGCGTTCGCCCATGCCATAAACCAACAAATCCGCAGCGGCATCTAATAAAATAGACCGCCTTACAGAATTGTCCCAATAATCATAATGTGCCAGCCTGCGTAAACTGGCTTCCAGCCCGCCAATAATTATTGGTACATCCTTATAAACTTCACGGATTTTATTGCAATACACAATTGTGGCACGGTTGGGACGCTTACCAAGCTCTCCCCCCGCTGAATAGGTGTCGGTTTTGCGTTTGTGCAAGGCAACGGTATAATGGTTCACCATGCTGTCGATATTACCACCAGTAACCAAAAAACCCAGCTTAGGGCGACCGAAACGGGTGAAATCGTCCGTGGTTTTCCAATTTGGCTGGGCAAGAATTGCAACCGTGTATCCCCGAGATTCCAACACACGTGAAATAATGGCTGCACCAAAACTCGGATGGTCTACATAAGCATCACCTGTAACCAGCACAAAATCCACGCTGTCGCCTTGCATCTCTTTTATTGTTGTGGGCAAGTATGGCATAAATTTGGACTTCCTTTCGTACAATTATAAAAAAATATTTTTGAGAGGACTTATTATGGAGCAGAAAAAGTTTAATGTAAGTAAAGAGCAGGTTTTGGGTGTTGTTTTGGGAGTGATAATTGCTTATGCCATAACCGCCATTGGTTTCATTGCCACAGCAATAGCCATTACATATACCAACCTGTCAGAAGGTGCATTACCAGCCATCGTTATGGTAACTTGTGTTGTCAGTGTCATGTTTGCGGGCTTTGATGCCAGCAAAAAGGCTCACAAAAACGGTTGGGCTTGGGGTATGGTTGCTGGGCTGGTTTATGCCATTGTGTTCATTACCATTATCATAATCACATCTGACGGCTTTAACTTTGACAGCCGTAAATTGCTACTTCTTGCCCTTTCCCTAGTGGGCGGTGGCATCGGTGGTGCGATTGGCATAAATTTCAGAAAACGGTAAAATCAAACCCCGTGAAACCAATGGTATATCTCCATATGTATCCACATCTGGTAGGGGCGAGCAATGCTCGCCCCTACCAGATGTGGATATTAGTTATTTAGCAAAGATATGGCGGATGCAAAACCTTTGCTACCTCGTCCAGAACGTCATCGACCCTAAAAGGCTTTAGAATATAACCCACAGCACCAGCGTCATGTCCCTTTGCTCTATCTTCATCAGAATCTTTACCGCTAACCAAAATAACAGGAATGTGCTTCAACTCATCGTTGGCTTTTAGTTTGGCAAGTACATCGAAGCCACTCATACCAGGCATTACAATGTCCAGCATGATAAGGTCAGGTCTTGCAAATTCTGCTGTTTCCAAGCCGTCTTCACCATCTTTGGCAATTAAAGTTTCGTAGCAGCCTTTCAAAATGTCGTTCAGCAGAAACAGGAAAGTTTCTGTGTCATCAATAAGCAAAATCTTCTTTTTGTCGTTCATATTATCCTCCTTAGGTTTTGGCGAATATTGTTGTGGTTTTGCATATTTTATTATCGCTTCTTCTATGTTAAGTAGCATATTGTTCAAGTCATCCAGAAATTTGTGCGTTGTTGCTCTAATTAAATCTAGCCGACCTTGCTCATTTGCCGTTTCCAGCACACGTGCCGTTTGTGAGAGAAGGTTCGCCCCAATGCTGGCAGAAATGCTACGAATTGCGTGGATGTGGACTTCATACAATGATAAATCCTCTCCTGCAACGGCTGTTTGGATTTCGCCAACAAGCCTGTGACCATTTTCTAAAAACTTTTCCAACACACTGATGTAAACGTCAAAATTTCCACCGCCTGCTAGGGCTATGCCCGCTGACACGTCAATCCCTTCAATTCGTAGATAGGGTGCGGTTGGTGTCGAACATTGTTGGTAATCATCAGCTTCTATTGGTAGTTGTAAATCTGCGGGTATCCACTTTTCCATAATTTCATTAAGTTTGTTAACGTCTATGGGTTTTGGTATAAGGTCGTTAAAGCCACTGGTGCGGAAAGTCGCTTGGGCATTGTCGCTGATATTTGCAGTAAGGGCAATGATTGGCACATCATTGCAGTTGGTGGCAACATCTTCCAAGTCACGGATTGCCAAAGTTGTCTCTGCACCATTCATTACAGGCATCATATAATCCATCAAAATTAAATCAAAGCTGGTGTTTTTGATGGCTTCGATAGCGGCATGACCACTTTCTGCTGTGGTTATAAGTACGTTGTAGGGTGCTAGTAGTCCTTCTGCCACCATAAGGTTGGAAGAAATATCATCTACAATAAGCACACGTGCTTCTGGGGCGGTAAAGTGAACACAGCCAGCAAAGGCACTTAATTGCGTGTTATTTCCTGAAGCAAAATACGTACCATTTAGAATATCTGCAACAGGCAGACAGTATAATGGCGTGGTAAAAATAAGCACACCATCGTCATTAGAAGCACTTTCATGCACACTTTTGATAATTACAATCTGTGTGGATTTTTGGCTAAGTGTGATAGGACAAGTCATCTTAACTTCATCATAAATTGGACTTGCAATAAAAGCAAAGGCGAATTTACCACTACTTAGTGCCGTGCAGAAACCTTCAACCTCATTTACCACTTTGTAAGACACATTCAAATCTTCCAAAATATTCACAAGGGTATCCTTGTAATCATCCCTGCTTTCAAATATGACAACGGCTTTGTTTTGCGGGTTGCCGACGGAGGCAATTGCTTGGTGGTCAAAAATTTGTTGGGGCAAACTTACATTAAAAATACTACCCCAACCATGAACGGAGGAAATGCTAATCTCACCACCCATCAACCTTGCTAACTTGTTAGAATTTGCAAGACCTAAACCGATACCATCGAAAACCTTATCATCAAACTGGCTAAACTCTTGTAAAACAGTGGGTAAATCTTCTTCTTTTATACCATGACCAGTGTCTGCCACGGAAATCTCTAAATTAACGGTTTGGTAGTCCACCTGTGCATCAATTTCTAGGTTTATGAAGCCCACATCAGTAAATTTAATGGAATTATCTAAAATGCTCATCAAAATTTGGCGTACCCTAGATTTATCGCCCACCAGCATTTCGGGTATTTTGCTGGATGCAGATATATTAAATTCCAAACCAGCAGCCGAAACACGGTCTTTTGTAATAGAAACAATCTCTTTTAGTAATGCAGAAAAACTATAAACATCTTGCTTTATCTCAATTTCGCCACTTTCTAATTTGGTAAAATCTAAAATGTTATCCAACACAGAAACCAGACGTGTTCCCTCTGTTTTTATGGTTTGGGCGGTTTCTTTGAACCTGTTGTCACCCTTTTCTCGCAGGGTGATGTCTGCCATACCCATGATAATATTCATGGGCGTACGAACTTCTAAACTTATCCTTGACAAAAAATCAAGCTTTGCTTGGTTGGCAAGTCTTGCTGTTTCTAATCTTATATATTTGGTAAGGTCTACAGCAAATCCCTCTACTGTTTTAGGCATACCGTCTTCATCCGTGTCCAAAACACGTACACGTAGCCAAATGTGCTTAACTGTCCCGTCCTTTGTTACAATCCTATAACTATTTTCTAAAGGTATGCCTATGTCGATGGTGGAAGCACGAAGTGCTTTAACTTTGGGTACATCATCAGGATAAACGAGGCTTGACATATTAATACACATTAATTCTTGCGGGGTATATCCTGTCAGCTCCAAACTTCCTTCACTGACATAGGTAAACTGATATGGTGGTTTGATGAGTCGCCTATACACCATGCCAGGCAAGTTGTTTAACATATCAACAGCAAAGTTTTCGATTTTCATTACTTGTTCCTCCTTAGCATAGTTATTGCTTAGCCAACCTCAAAATGGTTTCTGCTATCTTATCAAGTGGCAATTGATGTGTTACCGCACCCATATCCATTGCGACCTTTGGCATACCGTATATAACACAGGTTTTTTCATCTTGTCCAACAGTTACAGCTCCTGCCTCTCGCATTTTTAGAAGCCCCCTTGCACCATCGCTGCCCATACCTGTTAAGATTAAGCCGACAGCTTGGTTTTTAAGCTCCTCTGCAATAGATTCAAACAGCACATCAACAGAAGGGATGGACCATTGAACCTTAGGGCCCACATGGGTTTCTGCAACCAATTTTGCACCACGTTTAACAACTTTCATATGTTTGCCTGCTTGGGCAATAAGCACCTGCCCAGCCTTAACCTCGTCCCCGCCTTTTGCTTCTTTAACGGAGAAAGGCATTTTTAAGTCAAGGCGTGTGGCAAAAATTTGCGTAAAACCCGCAGGCATGTGTAAAACCAAAACAACGGGCGGTATATCTTCGGGGAAAGCAGAAAAAATCGCCTCTAAAGCTTCCACGCCACCCGTGGAAGCACCTATGGCAATAACTTTTTGCGCCAACACAACACCGCCTTTTCTGTAAATCTCCCCAGCCAACTATATCATGTCCACGGCGGTTTGTCAATAAAAATCTTCGGTGCTGTACCTAACTTCTGTCTATAAAGGAATTTTAGCTAAATCTTGACGAGGCACGTACTATTTTTCCAGCTTGTTTCATAGGATTAAAAATGCTTACACTACTCATAGGGGGCTTAATCATGGCCTTTTCCAAAAGGACGTTAATAATGGGGGCGCTGACGCTGACTGCCGCCAATATAATAACCCGCCTTATCGGTTTTGCTTACCGCATTTTTATGGCGAATGCCATTGGTGCGGAAGGGATGGGACTTTTTCAGCTTATTATGCCCGTGTATTCTTTGGCTTGGGCAATTTGTTGTTCGGGTATAACCACCACACTGTCACGGCTGGTGGCGGCAGAGCAAGCAAAAGGGGCTTTTGGTAATATGCGTCGTTTGCTGTGGATTTCTTTAGGGATTACCACAGCACTTTCGCTGGTTTTGACTGGGGTTTTGTTTTTTGTTGCTGAACCCATCGGCACGTCTATATTAAACGAAGGGCGGATTGTGCTTTCCCTCCAAATCTTGTCATTTTCATTTGTGTTTATGGCTGTTGGGTCGTGTATTCGTGGTTACTTTTTGGGCTTACAAAAGACCATAATACCTGCCACCAGTCAGATTATAGAGCAAATTGCACGGATTGGTGTAGTTTTGTTGCTGGCATCCGCTTTTATCCCACGTGGGCTGGAATACGCCGCCGCAATGGCTGTTCTCGGTATTGTAGTGGGGGAGGCACTATCTTTTGTGTATGTGGCAGTTGCCTATAAATGGCGTACAAAAAAAGAAGGTGGTAGCAAGTTCGCCCCGACCCTCACCCGAAGGCAATCCCTAATAGCCATTGCCGCAATGGCAGCACCGCTGACCTTAAACCGTATAACATCAGCATTTTTATCCACAGTGGAAAATGTTATGATACCTGCACGTCTGCAAGCTTTTGGCATGGCGGCAGAAGATGCTTTGGCAACATTTGGGCAAATAACAGGTATGGCAATGCCTCTCATATTCTTTCCGTCAGCCATTTTGGTAGCTTTGTCCGTGTCCCTTGTGCCGTCTATTTCGGAATCTATCGCACTTGGTAACACCCGCCGTGTCAACGCCACAATTTCTAAGTCAATTGTATTTACGTCAATTGTCGCTTTTGGTGCAGCCTTAATTTTTGTGGTGTTCCCCAACGAAATCGGACAAATTGTCTATCGCCAAGATTTGGGGCAAATTTTGCTAATCTTGGGTCTGATGTGTCCGTTTTGGTACTTTAATATCACTCTAAACGGCTTATTAAATGGATTAGGTGAACAAATTTTCATTTTCCGCAACAGCCTGCTGGCATCAGGTATAAACATCGCCTTTGTTTACTTTTTTGTGCCGATTTACGGCGTTACGGCATTTCTGGTGGGGTGGTTGCTTAGTCTGGTAATTGTTACTTTCTTCACAATCCGACGTTTGCGTAAAATCTCGGATGTTAAGCCCGAGATTGTTCGTTGGTTTGTAAAGCCAGCCCTTGCTGCCTTTGCGGCGGGATTGACCGTCAACTGGGTTCACGACAATGTGACTGCTGTGCATATGTCACAAATCCCCGCTGTTATCGTGTCCCTGACCCTGCTAATGGGCGTGTACGCCGCCGCTGTCTTTTTGCTACGCATTATCAGAATGAGCGAAGTTAAGCAGATTTTGAGCATTAAGTCCCGCTAAAATTAACTCATATAAAGAATACTAGCAAGAAATTATTTGTAAGCGTGCCAAAAATAATTCCTGCACCGCCCAATAGTATAAAGAAAGCAAGCACAAGTTGAAGCACCTTCTCGTATTGTGCAATTTTAAGACTAGCGATGGGAGAAATAGCGGTCAGAAGCATTGTTCCGCTCATAGGGTGGACGGGCAACAGATTAATTAGTGCATGACCAACATTGATATGGGAAGCCGTGAGCAAAACCATAAAAATATGTGCATGGGTTTCGTTGTAAATGTCCATGGTGTTAAACCATAGGCGACCCGCCATGGCAAAGGCGATGCCTAGTATAATGTTGACTAGGAAAGGTATCGAAAAAATTATGGCTGTGGCTTTGCGTTTGTTTGCAAAGGAAGAAAAATTGATGCGGACAGGGTTGCCCCAGCCAAAGCGAAATGCTGCCATAAAAATCAACCCCAAAACGTCCATGTGCTTAAATGGGTTTGGTGTTAGTCGCCCTTGTGCTTTGATGTTTTTGTCTCCCAAGCCATATGCCGTCATGGATTTTGCGTATTCATGGGCGATTATGGCTATAATTGCCCCTGGCAGGGCGTATAAGATGCCTGTTAAAGTCGGAATGTTATATCACCTCATTAAGGTTTAATATCTCTATGAATTTTACCAAAAAGTGCAGAAGAATTATAACATAAAATAACCTACCTTTCAAGAGTGTTGCAAAAAATTATTTATTATTGGATTTAAGAATTCCTAAGACGCCAAAAAAATTGTCGAAAAAAAATTCGAAAAATTTGTAAATTTCCCTTGACAGGGGTCGGATAGTGTGGTATATTGTGATTACCTAGGGAATAAATGCCACATTCCTAGGATATTCTTGGAAGGGGGTAATCATATGTCGATACATATGCCTGTAGACCTCAAAATGCCCACCGCTAATATTGTGCAGTATATTTACAGAACTCAGGGCGGTAACATAGAAGAAGTTGCGGAGATTTTAGGTTGTGATGTAGGGACTATTGAAAAAATTGAAGCAGGCAAAGAACAATACAAAAAACAACAAATAAGTAAGATTTTAGAATTTTATAAGGTAGACAGATTAGAACCACCCACTAGGTTTAGTGATGGTGAAGTTGAAAGAATTTTAAGCTTATGGAGAACCCGCATAAGTAAAGGTAACTTAAAAGATGCAGAGAAATACCATAAAAAATTTCATTTAGAGAAATATGACGTATTGCCTGTCGGTTTGGATTTGTCCATGCTTTATAATATGTTTCTTGTTAAGTATTTTATCAAAATAAACAGTATGGATGATGCCATGATAATTTTAAGGGCAGCAGAACCAAAGATTGAAGAAGCAAACCCCGAAAACCAGTTTCATTATCATTATAACAAAGGCATTACTTTAATG
>WQZZ01000039.1 GCA_009780485.1 Defluviitaleaceae bacterium
CGTTACCGCAAAGAGGTGACGGGGGAGCTGGACGACCAAGTGCTACGTGAGCTGGCAGAGCGTTTAACATATTTACGCAAAATGGACGAGACACGTGAGCAGTATCGTGAAGCCATAACAGAGCAGGGCAAAATGACAGACGAGATTAATTCTGCCTTAGATATGGCACAAACATTAGCGGTGTTGGAGGACATTTACCGTCCATATCGCCCAAAACGCCGTACACGTGCTACGATTGCTAAAGAAAAAGGGCTTGAACCGCTGGCTTTGGCGATTTTTGCACAAGATTTGACCCGACCTGTGGTTGATTTGGCAGTGGAGTACGTAAACGAAGATTTAGGTGTGGCAGACACTGACGAGGCAATCGCTGGGGCTTGTGACATTATTGCCGAAATGATTTCGGATGATGCTGACCACCGTGCCACCCTCCGTAAGTTGTTTAACGACAAAGGTTTTTTAGCCAGCACCGCCAGCGACCCTGATGCACAATCGGTTTATGAAATGTATTACAATTTTAGCGAACCCGTCAAAAAGCTTGCGGGGCATAAGGTGCTTGCCGTCAACCGTGGGGAGAAGGAGGGCTTTTTGAAAGTTGCTGTTGATGTGGAGGAGGCTGACGCAATCACACGTCTTGATAGGGCTATAAACCTTGGCAATACCCATACCAAGCAAGTAATAAGCGACACCATAGCGGACAGTTACAAACGCCTAATTCAGCCGTCTATGGAGCGGGAAGTACGCAACACCCTAACCGAACAAAGCGAAGAAGGGGCAATTAAAGTGTTTTCCACCAATTTGCGTCAGCTTCTTCTTGCTGCACCTATCAAAGATAAGGTGGTGCTGGCTCTCGACCCTGGCTTCCGCACAGGCTGTAAAGTCGCCATAATTGACGGCATTGGCAATGTGTTGTACACAGGCATAATATACATTCATCAACCCGACAATGCCAAACGCCTGCTTTTAGCGGAAATCGACCGCCACGGCGTGGACATTCTGGCAATTGGAAATGGAACGGCAAGCCGTGAGACGGAAGCCCTTGTTGCCGAAATGTTGCGAGACGTTAGCCGTAATGTGCTTTATACAATCGTAAACGAATCTGGTGCGTCTGTCTATTCTGCCAGCAAACTTGCCGCTGAAGAATTTCCTAATTTTGATGTGGCTTTGCGTTCTGCTGTATCAATCGGACGTAGGTTGCAAGACCCGCTTGCGGAGCTTGTCAAAATTGACCCAAAAAGCATCGGTGTCGGTCAATATCAACATGATATGAACCAAAAGTATCTGTCAGAAGCTTTAGGTGGGGTTGTGGAGGACTGCGTAAATACCGTTGGTGTGGATTTGAACACCGCCAGTCCCTCCCTGCTGTCTTATGTGGCTGGCATTTCCTCCACCGTTTCCAAAAACATTCTAAAACACCGTGAAACCGAAGGAAAATTTAAGAATCGTAAGCAACTGTTAAAGGTGAAAGGGCTTGGACCCAAGGCATTTGAACAATGTGCGGGCTTTTTGCGTATAACTGATGGCGACAACCCGCTGGACAACACAGCGGTTCACCCAGAAAGCTACCCCGCAGCCCTTGGGCTTATCGCCAAGTCAGCCACCACAAAATCTGACATAAAAGCCCTTGCAAGCGAGCTTGAAATTGGCGAACCCACCCTAAGGGATATTTTGCAAGAGCTGGCAAAACCTGGTCGTGACCCCCGTGAAGAAGCGGAAGCCCCCATGCTTCGCAGTGATGTGCTGTCCATGGAGGATTTGCAAGAGGGCATGAAATTAAAAGGCACAGTACGAAATATAATGGACTTTGGTGCTTTTGTGGACATTGGTGTCCACCAAGACGGTCTTGTACACATCTCCCAAATGGCTGACAAATTTATCAAACACCCATTTGAGGTGGTAAGCGTCGGTGACATTGTTGATGTGACGGTTTTAGGGGTTGATGTTGTCAAAAAACGCATTTCCTTGTCCATGAGGTAAAATTTACTGTTGACTTTTTGTGTTTTTTGTGTTAGAATTGTGTTTCACAAACAAATAAGGAGGAGAAACATGAAGAAAAAAATCTTTTTCATGGCACTTGTAGTTGTTGTATTTGCGGCTTTTCTTGCGGCTTGTGGCACAAGAATGGACGGCGGTGACGACAGACTTGTTGGCTCTTGGGATTGGAATGGCTCTCTATTCTACCGTTTTGATGCTTCTGGCACTGGTAGCATGGGTGGCGACCAAATCCGTTGGACAACAGACGGCAACAGGCTTTACATCTGCAACACGCCAGGCAGTTGTGGCGAAAGATGTATCTTGCCAGTAATTTCTGGTACATTTAGCTTCAGCAATAACAATGACACATTGCAATTCCAAGGCTTTACATATCACAGACGATAATTAAGTAATTGGTAGCCTCTGCATCTTGTATGTGGGGGTTTTTGTTTTTTACGCAATAATATTATAACACACCTAATACCAACATTTGCTATCCAAATTAAACCCAAAAACATAACTTGGTAGGGGCGGGCATTGCCCGTCCTATGCCTGCTGGCACTATTGCTTGGGGTTGTATGTTATCGTCTATCGGACTGGGACGGGCAATGCCCGCCCCTACCAATAAAAAATGTCAAGGTTTGGGTAAAAAAACCTTGACACGTTTTGTCAAATGTTATATAATATTGTTACCATGTACCTAGGTGGTGTATAATGTTCGCTGGGTAAATTGAAAACACGCAACGGTGGGTCAAAGAGACCAGCACAGTTTCTCCCATCCGTTGCGTGCTACCCAGTCCAAATCAGACCTAAAGATGATTATACATCATCATGGGTCTAATTTGCAAGTGCTTTTTCAAAATTAATAACAAATAAAAATAAAAAACGCCCTGAATTTTCACAGGGTTTTTTAATTTGGAGAGTAAATGTTGGTTTTAGTTATGCTATAATATTTATAAGTCAACTCACTGGCAACCTAAAAAATGAACCCTAAAAGTGCGGTCAAAAGTGCGGTATAAAGTGCGGTCAAAAGTGGTGACATATATAAACAAAACAAAAGCAAACAAAAATAAAAGAAAGAGAGATAAAAGAAATGTGGGGCAAGCCCCACGCCCTCCGCTGCCCAAAACAATAAATCAACACCCGATTGAACGAGTGACACAGTCTCGACGACTTCATCACGGTGATTGACTGATGGTTTTTGGTGTGATAAAATGGGGTTATCAAGAAATTTACAAAGGAGCGGATTTGGTATGAAAACTTTCAAAACGGACGGTCTGGATATTTTATCATGGTGTTTAGAGCCAGAAGAAGGGGCTTTGGAGCAGGCGAGGAATATTGCCGCCTTGCCCTTTGCCCACAAGCATATAGCGTTGATGCCAGACACGCATCAGGGTTTTGGTATGCCTATCGGTGGTGTTTTGGCGGCTGACGGGGCAATTGTACCTAATGCTGTTGGGGTGGACATTGGTTGTGGGGTTTTGGCTTGTCGCACGTCCCTAACAGATATTGAGCATGATGACTTAAAGGAGATTTTGGGGGCTGTACGACATACCATCCCCACGGGGTTTAACCACCGCAAAACCCCGCTGGATATTGAACCACCACCAGACAATGCCCCAATTGTGGCACAGGAACATAAGTCTGCCCGTAAGCAAGTCGGCACGCTTGGCGGGGGCAACCACTTTATCGAATTTCAGCGGGGTAGTGATGGGTTTATTTGGGTTATGATACATTCTGGCAGTCGCAATTTGGGCAAAAAGGTCTGTGACCACTACAATGCCGTTGCAAAGGCGGTTACTAAGGATATTCCTAAGGCTTGGGATTTGGCGTATTTGAAAGCGGATTCTGACATGGGTAGGCAGTATATCACCGAAATGCAGTATTGTTATCGTTTCTCCCTGAAAAACCGTGAGGTTATGCTGGGTGACATTGCTCAAATTGTTAAAGATATGGCAGGTGGGGAAATGGGTGAGGTTTTTAATATCCACCACAATTACGCCAGCTTGGAGCATCATTTTGGCAAGGATGTTTGGGTGCATCGCAAAGGGGCAACATCTGCTAAAGATGGTGAAATTGGCATAATTCCAGGGTCGCAAGGCACGAAGTCTTATATTGTTAAGGGTCTTGGCAATCCACTGTCGTTTAATAGCTGTAGCCACGGGGCGGGGCGGGTTATGGGACGCAAGCAGGCACAACGCACCCTTTCTGTTGAGGAGGAGAAGGCGAAGCTTGATGCGCTTGGTATCTTGCACGGCATACGTGGGGTTAAAGATTTGGATGAAGCTTCCAGTGCGTATAAAAACATTGACGTGGTAATGGCAGAGCAAGCCGACCTTGTTAAAATCCATGTAGAACTGACCCCGCTTGGGGTAATTAAGGGGTGATTTTGTGAGGAAAATTTGGGGTTTATGTGCTTTTGTCATATTGTTAGTGGTTTTTGTGGCTTGCAATGGTAACGATAACAATGAGGTGACACCGTCCGAGCCAGAATATGAAGCAACGTTGGAAAACGAGAGAAATGAGCCTGCTGTAGAATTTAATCCACAAATTCTGGAAGATTTTTTGGCAGAGAGGGTAAGCCTGTTTGACTTTGGTTTTAGAGACTGGGAACGGGATAGACTAATCGCACACGAATTTGCGTTGCACGACTTAGATTGGAGCGGTACGATGGACGTTCTTATAAGATATGCGGGGGAAATTGATGGTCTTTATGTCCTTTACTGTTTTGTGGATGGGGAATTTAGAGGACTTACCCTTGGGGAATGGGTAGAGCTTCTAAGGGACGAAAACGACAATATCTATGTGGTGCAGTTTGAAAGAGGTGACTGGGTTGACATTTTTAGGCTAAATGATTTTGACCTTGAGCCAGTTTTTAGCGGGCTTTTTGATGAGTATGAAACGTGGATAGCAGACAGCCAGTTGACCCCAGTTGCAAGGTTTGTGGGGCATGAAGAATATTTGGCAGGCATAATCCGCCAAAGGCTTGGTCTGGATGATGAACCAGTCAGCCAAATCCACGCAGATGGACCTTGGTTTGAAGATTGGCGGGATGTTTTTTACAGCTTTTTACGTAGCTATATAGGGAGGAGCATAGCGGGAGGCGAGGAAGATTTTTATTTCACCCTCCATGATATTGACGGGGACGGTATACCAGAGCTTTTTGTTTTTATGGATTATGGTGGATATGTTTTCTACCGTCAAGTTTATAGGTTTGAAGATGGATGGGCAAGGGGTTTGCCTGCAAGCTATGGTTTGCCAAGGGGCTTCGGTGGCGGGATAGGCACAGGCTCGTCAATAATTTTTTGGGAGGGCAACCCGAAAGCTTTTGTATTTGACGCTGTGGGTTCTGGTGGACAGTTGACCCCGATAATTGTAACTGATGAAGGGCTTGACTTCGGTTATTTTGGCTTCTATGGACTAAATGACGAAGGGTTTGCCAGATACGAAGCCGAAGGTAATATGGACTGGCTAAACTGGGAATATCACGATTTATGGATAGGTGGAGAACCCGCCATTGTTGAAGAATTTGAAGCGGCATTTGGTGCTTGGGGCGAAAACCAACACCTAACTCTGCACCCAGTAACAGAAGAAAATATCCAATACACCCTTTTCGGAAATTAGCACACAATGATACAGGGGCGGACATCGTCCGCCCCTGTATCAAATTACAAATCTTGTTGTATCAACTTTTCTTCTGGGATATGGCAAAACCCACCAGGGTTTTTATCCAAATATTTCTGATGATATTCTTCGGCTTTGTAATAATTTTGCAAAGGTAGATTTTCCACCACAATCGGGTCTTTGTATGATTTTTGTAATTCTGTTAGAGAGTTTGCGATTAAGGTTTCTTCAGCGGTGTTGGTGAAGTAGATGCCTGGGCGGTATTGACTGCCCACATCGGGACCTTGGCGGTCGCCTGTTGTGGGGTTTACCACCTCATAAAAATGTGCCAAAACTCCCAGCAAGTCAATTTGACTGCTGTCATACACGACCTTTACCACTTCTGCAAAACCTGTGTCGCCTTTGCAGACATCTTCGTAGGTGGGGTTCTGGGTTGTGCCGTTTGCATAGCCCACTTCTGTTGATACAATGCCATTTTGCAGGGAAAAGTATTTTTCTACACCCCAAAAACAACCGCTGGCAAGATAAATTGTTTTGTAAATGTTGATGTGACACTTTTCCATGATGTTTAGAGCCTCCATGTGGCTTTGTGGTGTTGTGCCAGCACATAAGTCAGCATTTACGGTGATTTTTATGTCTGGCATGACATTTTTTGTCATAATGGCGTTGGACACCACACAAATGTCTGTGCAAACCCCTACAAATTCCACTTCCGTCAACTGGTTTTGGCGTGCTTGCAAAAAGTTTATAAGGTCCACACTTCCAAAGACCGACTTGTGAAAGGTGTTGTCAACCACGGCATCAATGCCTGCAACCACCATTGTGTCGGGGTTGTTATGCCAAGCGTCAAAAATTTCTGGATGTATAACCCATCCATGAGTATTTTTGATGCAATGAGGAATTGGCAGTTTCTTGCCTTCTAGCGTATCCAAATAGTTGTCCCCGTGGGTGTCTTGGGTAAACAAAACAAGCTCCCCACGAACCTCTGCCACACGCTGGGCAATTTTATCCACAATTGCTACGGCTTCGGGTGTGCCAAGCACTCCGTCTATAAAATCATGTTGCATATCAACAACCACTAAAACTTTGTGCATAACAAACACCTATCCTTTTACAATTAAATTATTTTTCTTCTCAAAACCAATGGTTGTGGAGCTTCCGTGTCCTGGGTACACATCTGTGTGGTCTGGTAGGTCAAACAAGCGGAAAAGAGATGCCTTTAGCTGGTCAAAGTTGCTGGTGGGCAGGTCATGGCGACCATAACTGCCTTTGAACAGGCAATCCCCAGAAATCAGCGTGTTGTGCTTTGGAATATAAAAACACATATGTCCATGTGTATGCCCTGGGGTAAAAATGGCGTGAATTTCAAGCCCTGCCATATTAAGTACCTGTTTGTTTTCGATGTGCTTGGTGACAGTGCAGACCACATCTGGACGACCCATTGGCTTGCAACCGTTCAAAAAGGTATCTGTGGCAAGTTCTGCTTCCAACTGGCTGGCGTAAACATCCACCCCAAGAGTCTCCTGCAATTCATCCACCGCCCCAATATGGTCAAAATGCCCATGGGTAAGCAAAATAGCGACTATTTTTAGCCCTCGTTTCGCAAGTTCTTCTTGTATTCTATCGGCTTCGCAACCTGGGTCTATTAGCACGGCGTCCACCGAGCCTTCGTTATACAAAATATATGCGTTTGTGCCAACAATTCCCACTGGCATTGTTAAAATGTTCATAATTTCCTCCTAAGTTATTGTGGTCTATACCATGGGCGGTTTTTAAGTCTGCGATACAGGGCATACACCAACGACAGGACGGCAACTGGAATAGATATTACATTGAAAAAGTTGCCAACACCGCCCACATTACGCACTGTTCCAGCACCCATTATGGCGGATATTATCACGCACATATGATGCGGAATGGTATATCCATGCTGTAGATACCAAATTTCCTGATAATTAGAACTAAAACGTGTTATATTAGGCAAAACCCAAACGTAACTAGAGCCATCACCAACCCAAACCCAAATGTGATGTCGAAGGGCGAACCCGCTATTTTGCACTTGATATTCATAAAGTATACCATCGAAATGTATGCCACCACGACCCACAAAGGTGATTATTTCACCCTCAAAAGGGGATGAGCTTTGGATGTTTGAGATGCGGTAATGGCGAATAGGGGAGGGGAGCGTTGAAACGGAAAAGCCTGGTATGTCAACCCGTTGGAAGCTGTAGCCTCTGTAACTTGTACCCAAATTCCAATCCCAATAAAACGGAACACCCAGCACCAAAATCACCGCTAAAGCGACCAAAAACCACTTATCGACTTTGTTCTTCACTCTGCCACACCTCCTGCCAGAGTTATGTCATAGTTCTATATACTTGGTTAACGCCCTTCAAAGACAACAGGCGGTTGCTGGCTTTCTCCAGCGTTTTTCGGTTGTCAACGCTTATAACTATGGCACATACAGCCTCGCCATCAGCCACACCTGCGTTGATTGCCTTAATTTCGATTTCCAACTTTGAAAACACCTCAGTAATTTGTTGCACGCAACCCAAAGAGTCACAAAAAATCTTAATCGTAGCTGTAAAACGGCTGTTTTCCAAGGTCTGACTATTCCACTGAACTTCGATAAGCCGTCTTGCATTTTCCTCGGAAATATTAATAATTGTGGCACATCCATCCCTGTGGACGGCAATACCTCTTCCCCTTGTCACGTATCCCACAATGTCATCCCCTGGAATCGGGTTGCAACATTTGGAAAAATGAGTAGCAAGGTCAGCTTCCCCTTGGATAACCACAGCACTGCGTCCATGGCGATATTCTTGTTGTTGGGTGTTTCTGTTAATGGCTTCGATTATATCTTTAGTGTCCACCGTTTCTGGGTTAAGTTCCTGATAAACCTCGTAAAAACGGTTTATAACACTGTTTTCACTTATTGTTCCACGCCCAATGGCGGCACATAAGGTATCAAAGTCGTGCATGGAAAAGCGACGCAAAACCACCTTTTCCCCCTGAGGGGTATGAAGTGCCACAAAGGGATAACCCTTACGCTTTGCGGCTTTCTCCAGCAAGTCCTTGCCTTTGGCAAGGCTAACTTCCTTGTCCTCCCGCTTTTGCCACTGGCGAATCTTAGTCTTAGCTTGGGCAGTTTTTGCCATCTTTAGCCAATCCGCTGTTGGTCCTTTGGCGGTAGACGTTGTTACAATCTCCACCAAGTCGCCATTGCTAAGCACTGTATCAATGGGTACCATCTTACCGTTTACCTTTGCCCCAGTCATACGGTTGCCCACGGCAGAATGTACTGCGTAAGCAAAGTCTATGCAAGTCGAACCTACAGGCAATGCCTTAACCTGCTGTTGCGGTGTGTAACAATAAACCCATTCAGCATGGATATTCAAACTCTCTTTCAACAACGGCAAAAACTCGTCATTGTCAGGGTTTTCCCGCTGAAGCTCCAAGATGCTGGCAAGCCATGCCATCTTCTCGTCACCGCTGTCTTGTCCAGCAGACCCTTCTTTGTACTTCCAGTGGGCGGCGACCCCCGTTTCCGCCTCTTTGTGCATATCCTCCGTGCGTATCTGCACTTCAAACGGTTCGCTGTCTGGACCCCAAAGCACATTATGAATGGACTGATAACCATTGCCCTTGGGATTGCTAATATAATCCTTAAAAGTGCCAGGCATGGGCGTATATGTGCCGTTGACAATGCCAAGAACCCGCCAACAATCCTCTTTGTTCTCAACAATCACCCGCACGGCAAACAAATCCAAAACTTCCTCTAAATCCTTTTCCTTGTTGTTCATCTTCTTCCAAATGGAAAAAAAGTGCTTAGGACGACCTTTGACCCGCCCAAATACGCCTTCTTCATGCAGTCTCATCCGTAATGTACCAACCACATCTTCCATATACTCCACACGCTGGTTAAGTTTCATATTGACCTTTTCCTTAACCATCTGAAAAGTTTCTGGGTCGCTGTACTTAAAAGCCAAATCTTCCATTTCCCTACGCAGGGTAGAAACACCCAAACGTCCTGCAATTGGTGCGTAAATATCCAGCGACTCCTGTGCAATACGCTTTTGACTTTCTGGTGACATGGCAGATAGTGTACGCAAATTATGAACCCTATCCGCCAATTTTATCAAAACCACACGAATGTCATCTGCCATAGCAAGGAACATTTTGCGGTAATTATTTGCCTGCTCCTCCGCCCTGTCCTTATCATCTCCACGGGTTTTGACCTTCTTGCCTTCTTCGTTCTCTTTACGCCGCTCTCTGCGAATAACCTTTAATTTGGTAACTCCGTCCACAAGATGGGCAACTTCGTCCCCGAACATATCAATCAAATCTTCATGGGTGTAATCGGTATCCTCTACCACATCATGCAAAATGCCTGCGGTGATGGTTTCTCTGTCCATTTCAAGTTCCGCTAAAATATAAGCCACTTCCAGCGGGTGTATGATATACGGCTCGCCAGACTTTCGCAACTGCCCTTCGTGGGCATCTTTTGCCAACTGGTACGCCTTCTCCACCATGGTAAAGTCAGAGGATGGGCGATAAGTTTGCATTTTTTTTATAACTTCATCAAAAATCCTGTCACCTTTGTTTTTGTTAGTCATATTCACATCCTCCTTCTCCTGAAAAGTTAAATTTCCTTATTCTATCACAAATAAGACACCTTTGCAAGAGTGTTTGACAACTTTTGTCGCTTATGCTATTGTATAATAGTGAGCATAAGGAGGTTACAAAGGTGAGCGAAACGAACAAGTTAAAATATATAATGCCCAGCCAGCCCACGGAAAAACCAGCGGGGGATATGAGCATTATAACGGATTATGACCAGCGATATTTGAATATTATTAGCAAAATTTTTAATAAACAGATGTCTGTAGATGATTTGAATGACGTGTTGGACATTGGCGGAAACATTGCGGCATATTGGCATAAAAATAGGCTGGTAGGTGCTGTTGTTTGGACATGGGATAATGCAGAAGGTGGCGAAATAAAATACATTGGCTTCAAAAAGCGGGTGAGAGGCAAGGGTTTTGGCAAAACCCTGCTAAATTATGCCATATACACAACCACCACAAAAGACAATCATATAGGCGACTTACCCCTAACAGTTTCCCTACCCAAAGACGACCCGAACACAAACTTTTTCACCAAATACGGCTTCAAACGGTAGGGGCGGGCATTGCCCGTCCCATATCCGCTGGCACTATTCTTTGGGATTGGACGGTATCGTCAGTCGGACTGGGACGGGCAATGCCCGCCCCTACCGTTTGAAAGGACATCGGCAACTTGGTCATTAGCAGGCAACAAAAACTATAGCCTAACCACATTCCTGAGACCAAGCTATAGCCAAAGTTAATCATAGTAAGCATCTAAGGCATCTCTAAGTTTCCTTTTTAGAAGGATTTGAAAATTCAATGCACTTTCTAGCATCTTTGTTACACTTGCATTTATCTCTAGAACCTCTTTAACCGTTGCAGGCTCGTTCATGCCAAGTAAAGTGCCAATGGCATATTGAATCTTCTCCCCTTCGGCATTAAATATGTGACTTAATGCCAATTCTTCCATTGCGATAGATGAAATTATTTGATTAAGAGCATCTTCTCTTACACCCGACATATATGGGGTTATTACAGTGGATTTATTGTTGCTTAAATCCGAATCTGGCGTGATTGATGCTATTATCGCTGTGTTTATAAGAGGGTCATCTCCCATTGCATTAACCATGCCCTTGATTAGGATGACTCCCGTTTGATTGGGTTGCAATGTTCCGAGCCACAACGACCCCACCCACTTTTGCCAAGTAGCACCATCATCTGTTGAATACATTATCTTAGTTAGTCCATTAGTGATACCTCTTAACACTGTATCTTCGGCAGGGTCGGGACCATTGTTGCCATACACAAGCGAGTAAGTAAGAACATCACCTGCCTGAATCGTGCTGGGCAAGCCCGTCATTTTAACAAAAACATCAGACAATTCGTTTTTAGGAATTAATATTGTACTAAACTCTGAGGTGTTGTTTGTGACGTCAGGGTCAGGCGTGGTCGAAGTAACATTTGCAATATTTGTCAACTTAACGTAGGTTGCAGGGTTTATGGCGTTTCCACGAATAAGTATATTTACAGTCGAACCACTCTCAAGATTGCCTAGCAAAAGTGTATTTGTCCAATCTTCCCATATTAATCCGTTATCCATAGAATATTTCGGGCTTGATAATTGTGCTGGTATGGTGTCGGAAAGGGTTACATCTTCAGCATCGTCAGGACCATGGTTTCCTATGGATATGCTATAGGTAATTAAGTCTCTGCCCAATGCGGTGGCTGGACCTACCTTTTCCACATATATATCAGCTTTGGTTTCCAACACAATATCTACATCATTGCTAGGTGTCGTGAATGTGTTTGATGGCGTACCTCCCACTAGAGTTGTGCTATATGTGACAAAAGCGGTGTTTGTAGCAATGCCGTCTGCTGGCACATGGTCAACAACGACCTTGAATGTTACATATATATCACCGCCCGCATCAATATTAGGCAATCCGAATCCCGCATTTGGGTCACAATCTACGCAGGCGATACCATTTATTAGCACGCTTTCAGGCACAAACACAAGACCATCGGGTATAGGGTCTTTGAAGGTAACTCCCGTCATGGTTGTGTCGGTGTTGTTTGTAAATGATATGGTGAAATCTATTGTGTCTCCAGTTGAAGCGGTTGTTGGTGACGCAGGCTTAATCGGTTCTGCAAGGGTTATTTCGACAGGAAAAAATCCAACATCGTCAATTGCATAGTCATTGCCAGATGCAGCAGCACCCAAGCTAACAAACTGCACATCAAGGGACGAATAGTTCCCAGAATTTATTAAAACACCATCCGAGAGCCATTCGGGAGTATTTAGATTTACAGGAATGGCATCACCCAAGTTCTTGTTATACAAAACCGTGCCGTCGCTTGATGCTTTTATAAGAACACCAAGTTGAGGGTCTACACGACCCGTTACTTTAATTAGGTTGAGCGCTCTTGTAACAAACAGGTAGTAGGTGTTAGGGGTTACACTAACAACATCTTCGAAAAAGGATTCCCCGTCATTTGCACCATTTACAATCATCATTCTACCTGTTTCATTTCCTGTGGTATGGTCTGCTATTCGCCACCAAGAACCATTAACTTGATACGAAATGTCGTTTGCTATATTTTGTATGGTAAAGTATCCATCACTGGGAATGGCAGCACCCGCTGCAGGCAGGTCATATATGAAGCCCGGGTTTACATTTGGATATGGATTGGGATTTGCACCAGTCATCCCTGCTGTGCCAGCAGGGAATGTGCCAAAAGTACCTGAGCTTGCTTCACTTATAAGGTTATTTGCCCAATCCACATCAACGCTGGAGTCTATAGTTACAGGGGAATATCTCACAGGGCCATTTGAAATGCGTTGCCCAGTAACATCCGTTCCCCCACTTATGGTAAAGGGTAACGTATTTCTGGTTAGACAGTCGAGGTTCGTCGCCCCAGTCGGCGGGTTTGATATAAAGCTTATCGGTGGCGTTGTCGCAATGGCAGCAGGTCCTTGGGTTGCCACAGTAAAGTCTCCCGTTGTAGAAAATGGTCCCAAATCACCATATGCTTCTACAATTTGATAGCTTCCGTTGGGTACATTTATAAATGTATAACTTCCATTTGCTTCCGTAAGCACAGCAAGCCGTTGTCCTGTGCCAGTGTTCTCTAGCACTATCGGAACTCCCGCAATGCCTGATATACCTGTACCCGTGGCTGCGTTGGTTCTATTATTGTCGTATAAAAGCGAGCCAGATACCGTCGCCATTGTGCATCACCTCTTTCATAGTCTTAATAAAGTATCAGAAGTTGACCCATATTCACATATTTAACAGATTACCATTTAACCATATCCATCCTTAACTAATAACAATGCTGAAATTAGCTGATTGGGTTATCATTGTGCCATTGCCCGTGGAGGTCTAATAAACAAATGTTTTATAAATTGAAGTAAGCCCAACGACTGCAATCTCAAACTCCAAATCCGTATCGCTTATAAGCCTAAAGGATAGTCGGCTTTCACTTCTTAAATCACCTCTTAAATCTAACACATCACGTATTTCTATTCTGCGTTTTTTCTCGTCAAAGCTGTATTTTTTGGATAAAACCACAGACCTACCCTGTTCATGCACAAGCTCTACAACAACAGGTTTTTTGCATGGGTTAAGTAGGATAAAATCTATCTCAACCTTAAATTGCTCATATGGAGGCAACACGATAAAGGTATCACCGCATCTTCGCTCGGCTTTGATGCAGCATATGTTTGAATGTTTATGGCAAGGGTCTTCCACCAAAAAAAGCGTCTTACCTGAAGACCACCTATAATTGTTGCAGGCGTGGAAAACAGCCGAACAATTATGTTTGGGCGGTTTTGGTGGGCATGGTGGCTTAGGTGGCTTGGGAGGGCATGGTGGCTTAGGTGGATGCGGTGGTGGGCATGGTGGTGGTTGTGGCGGTTTTGGCAAATGCCCCAATGCCAATTGCAGTTTATTCTTCAAAAGAATTTGCATATCAACAATATGTCCAACAACATTTTCCACACTTTCGTTTATACGAAGTAACATACACATATCTGTATCGCAACTTGATTTCATTTTTTTAATGGCATAACGAAGCTTCTCGCTTTCGGCTTCCATAATTTTTGCCAATGCCACTTCCTCCATAGCTATAGATGCAATAACGGCTGAAAGTGCTTCTTCTCGGTTTGGTATCTTTCCAAGCGTATTAAAAGATGGTAAAGACATTTAAGTCACCTCCTTGCATATATTATGCTAATTACCTATCGTGTGTCCCAAACTCCGCATATTCGCCTTTTATGCAGTGAATTTTCCTTATGTTATATATTAAAAACCGACCACTAAGAGGTCGGCTGGGGCTTTTACGCTTAAACAGGCTGTTCTTTAACGGCTTCCAAGGCATCAGCCATTTTTGCTTTCAAAAACATCTGTTGGTATGTTACGGCTTCCAGCAATCTACGCACGCTGTCATTGGCTTTCAAAACTTGGTCAATTGTTGCAGGCTCTGGGGGAGTGGACCCTTCCAAAGTGCCTAGGATGTATTGCAACTTTTCTCCTTCAGCATTAAGAACGTGGCTTAAAGCCAATTCTTCCATAGCTATGGAAGATAGGATTTGGTTTATTGCATCGTCACGGGTGATGTTGACATCTGTTGGAAATTTTGGCATTGACATGATTTGTTTCCTCCTTAAATTTTAATCAAGCGCCTTACATTTTTAATATATGTGTTTCAAATCAAGTCGGTTACTGCCAGTTCCATTTCAAGCTTTGCAGTAAAACCATCACTTTACGTGACCACTTTGAACATAATCCGTAATGACTTTATTGTTAAAACATAAAAATCAATGGCACCTATGCAATCCCCATCGCATAGGTGCCATTTAATTTCGGAAAACTCAAATCATAAGTTTGCACTTAGATAATATCTAAATCGAACTCCACGTGACCTTCTCCAATTTCACATTCTGTAACAAAGTCAATTGGGATGCAAATATGAACCTTCTGGCGTATTTTGAACTTTTTCACATTAGGTCTGCAATGAGACCCTTCAATAATTTCGTGTCCATTACATTTGATTTTTACATCATGTGTGTCAACGTGCGCTTTAACCTCCACGGGTACGGTGATAGTTAAATCCTCGTTGGTGTCCACCTGACAAACCTTCTTAAACCTTCTAGAATGTTCATGTTCGTGTTCATGGTTATGCTCGTGGTTGTGTTCATGGTTATGCTCATTGTTGTGTTCACGCCTGTGCCTGTCTTCAAAACCATGCATCATTTCCTTTCACCTCCTTGCCTTGGTTGCTTGTATTATCAATATATTCAGGTCGGTTAAAATTGACATTGTTTAAGTTTTGAAATATGTGCATCTTGTCACGGGCTTCTGTAACCCTTTTGTCCCCCTCCCCATAAACTAATAATGCAAAGGCCTTGCAAAAAAATATCAAGGAGGGACAATCCAAATGTCCATGCCAAAATTCCCAACCAACGTAAACATAACAAGAGAACAAGCAATAAGCCAAATACTATCCTCCATAGCCATGGAAGAACTTGGCTTAAGCCATATTCTTAATGCAGAGGGTGAAAAGCTTCAATATATCTTAGGTACATTAGAAGGCTCTACTCCTCCAGAACCAGCTACAATTGACCAAGTTTTGGAGGCTAATGATAGTGTACGTAAACTACTTGAAGCTGCAACAAACCAACAAATGTTTTTAAGGGGTAAAATGTCCGATGCTTTGGATGCTGCTGCTAATATGAGTCCTATGCCTGAAATTACAATCGACCCTGTTACAGGGGATTGGTTAGTCAATGGTCAGGATACTGGTGTGTCTGCTATTGGAGATATTAGTATTAGTTCTGATGGTTATTGGGTTGTTAATGGGGTGCAGACTAGTGTGTTGGCTCAGGGGCCGCAAGGGCCGATTGGTGCTACAGGAGCTACAGGCCCTGCGGGCGAATCAGCTTATGACGAGGCTGTAGCGGCAGGTTTCGTAGGAACAGAAGCCGAGTGGCTTGCAAGTTTGGTGGGTCCAGCAGGTCCTACAGGTCCTGCTGGAGCGGATGGTGCAACTGGTGCTACAGGAGCTACAGGAGCTACAGGTCCTGCAGGCGAATCAGCTTATGATGAGGCTGTAGCGGCAGGTTTCGTAGGAACAGAAGCCGAGTGGCTTGCAAGTTTGGTGGGTCCGGCAGGTCCTACAGGTCCTGCTGGAGCGGATGGTGCAACTGGTGCTACAGGAGCTACAGGCCCTGCGGGAGCAGGAGCAATAATACCTTATGCTTCGGGCATCCCTGCAGAGTTAGCCATACTTCTTGGAGGTGCGGCTGGAATTCCATCATTCGTAGCCTTCGGTACATCTGCACCTGGTGTAAGCATCGCAGGCACTACAATC
>WQZZ01000040.1 GCA_009780485.1 Defluviitaleaceae bacterium
GCATCTGCGTCTGCATCAGCGTCAGCATCGGCGTCTGCGTCTGCATCAGCGTCAGCATCGGCATCAGCATCTGCATCAGCATCAGCGTCTGCATCGGCATCTGCATCGGCATCAGCATCAGCGTCTGCATCGGCATCTGCGTCTGCATCAGCGTCTGCATCGGCGTCGGCGTCTGCGTCGGCGTCTGCGTCGGCGTCTGCATCGGCATCTGCGTCGGCGTCTGCGTCGGCGTCACCATCTATCGGAGGAATACTAACAACTTCCGCATCACTTGACGTAATGGTAAAGCCCGCTTCTCCACCCACAAAAAACATGGTAACAGAGATTAGAAATTGACCTGGGTTAACATTACTTTCATTAACGATAACATTCGCCGTTCCACCAAACAGTGCATTCCATCCACCAGTAGCACCCTCGAAAATCATATTAGTTATAAAATCACCTAAGTCGTGTTTTTGCGTATCGACTATAGTGTAGATGGGTCTTAACCCTTCTTCTGCTTGGAATTCAACCGTCACAGTAGCTATACGATGACGTACCCCACTGGTATCCCCTGGCTGAGTCCAGAAAATATCAAAATCTTGTTCCCAAACTTGCAGTGCATTAACTCCAAACGCATCCAAACGGGAATTATTAGCATTCCCACCAGGTACAGGAGGAGGTGCAATAGCATCAGGTGGGCGAGCCACATTAATACCATCCGCATCAGCATCTGCATCACTATCTACATCCGCATCAGAAGCACCATCGTAACTCCCATCAGTGTCAGCATCTGCATAAGCATCGGCATCGTCTGCATAAGTGTCATCATCGCTGTTTTCGGTTTCAGAATCAGCATTAGCTTCATCATCACCATCGGCTGGCTCTGTATAGCCAGCATCAGAATCTACATCGGCAAATTGATACTCGTCAGACTCATCATCAGAGCCAATATATTCTCCGCCATCTAATTCTGGGGAAACATCTTGGTCAACTTCGTTAGTGTCGTCTTCATCAACATCAGACCCATTGTCCTCGTTGTAATTATTCAAACCAGAAGACTCTTCTTCGCCATCAACTGCTTCCGAAGCGGCAATATACACTTGGCTCGAATCTATGTAGTCTGCAATGGTTTCCGTTAAAACGGTCTCTCTCGTTTCGGAAAGCAAATCAGCAGCAAAAGCGGTGACACTTAGTCGATTGTTAGAAATAATTACCGCCAAAGCAGAGCTTACCATGATAGCCTTAGCTTTTCTTCTGACTGCAGCACGTTGCCTACGTGCATCTAATATTCTTTCATAAGACTTGCGTCTCAAAGCACACTTCCTTTCTTAAATCGTGTGTTACCTTAAATAAAAGTTGGGTATAGGTCTTATGCTTAATTTCGGCTGACCCTCCAAATTACCTCAACTTTACCAAATTTCACTTACCCCCTCTGTACACACAGTCCCAATCTCCCAATATAGGACTGTGTGTCTAATCATCAAAGGGGTAACCTTGGTGTTACTTAGTTATTTGCGTTGCTCGCAAACAGGTATTGCATAATTGTTTAGCCACCTGCTAGAAATTCAAGAATCCTGTTGCGGATATCAAGGCAGGCAAATTAATTTGGTTTGCTGGACGATTTTCTGTAGCTCTCAACACAAATACAATGTTAGCTGGGTTACTGAATGTAGCTGAATCGTTCACCAAAACGTAAATATGAGTATCAGACGAACCGATAATCGTACCTCCAAATAAGAAGTAAGGGAAAGTACCCATCATATCAAAGTTCAAGAAGGAAGCCTTCTCAATTGCAACAACAATATCTGTTATGGTCATACCAGGTGCTACAGAACTTATTTGAACGCCAACATTAATTAGCTGACCTTCCATAATGCCAAGCTCTGGGTTGGGGCTAACTATGTTGTGGGAAACTTGTGTCTGCGGAAGGTTAATACCTCCAGGTGTTACAGTAACCGTACGCTCACCATAAACAGAACCTGATGTAGCTCTAACAGTTATCTGCGTGCCTTGTGCAACACCTCTGCCTACAGTCAACAAACCAGTGTTGCTGATGCTAACTCCTTCAACGCCTCCAACAACGCTCCAAAGTACAGGACCGCCAGTTGGTTGCACAGTTGCACCAAATTGCAATGTATCACCACGGTTTACTGTGGTTGCATTGCCTGCAGCAGTTACTGTTACACTGTGCTGTACATCATCCACAACTACGAATGTTACCTCGAAGCTTTCCACATGAATACCCATCAAAACAATGGCAACAGTCGTTGTGTAAGTTCCAGTTGCAAGACCAGCAACAGGCGTAACCACGAAGGTAGCAGAACTTCCTGGCATTGGCGTTAAGAAGTTGTGGTTAACTGTAAACTCAGTTGGGTTTGACAAGATAATGTCAAATTCCATAGGAGCTACAGTTGGCTGGCGATTCTCCAAAACAATAGTAGCAGAGTAATTAGCTGGCACATAACCTACGATAGCTGGACCAAGGTTAATGTCTTGAAGATTAGCAATGCCACCAATTTCGCCAACTTCTCTTACTATCGGTTGGATATTTGTTTCTTCAGTAATTAGCGTAGCAAAGTCAAAGTTCCAACCAGTTACAATGCGACCATCCATTACAAATGGGGTAGCAATAGGCGTAACTGTTTGACCTTCTCTCACCGCAACTGTGGTATAAATCATGTGAAGGGCATTCCAACGCATGAAGTTTACATCAAAGTATACAGGCACAGCTTCTTCAAGCTCGATGACAATATGTCGGTTTCTCAAATCTTGGAAAGTGATTTGATGTGAAGCACTTTCAAATCCATCAACAGACACGTCTATAGACACACCAACATGTCTGCCAGAAAGACCAAAGATTACAAAACCATCATTGTGAATCATCCCTAGATAGTTACTGCCATGTGAGAATTGGAAAGTAGCATTTTCTGGCAAGATAATTTCGCCAGTTGTAGAGCGAAGCTCTACGGCAACATTCTCAACATTATAACCTGGAAGTGTAATCGTCGGACCACCTGGTGTCCACCAGTTTCCTTGACCTTGACCAAGGGTAATAACAACTGGAGTACCACCATTAGCACTTGCATAAACTGCATCGAAGAAATTACTCATTCCACGCACATTAAACTCATGCCCGTTAAAGCCGCGAGCATCAACTCTTGCATAGGTGTAACCTTGGTGGTTAACCGCATTAAATAGCTCTAGAGTATTAACACGGAACATACCAGGTTGTGCGCCAGCAAATGTGCGAACATCCTCAACTCCAAAGGATGCAGTCGGGATAAGCGTGCCGCCTACAGTTCTAACTTCTACAAACCCGTACAAACTAGCAGACATGCTAGGTTCAACGGTAAACGTAAATTCGTTAGACTTCAAATATCCGCCAAATTCTGGCAAATAAACAAGTATCGTAGCACGATATTCGCCAATTATAGACGCAGCAGAGGTCTGTAAAGTGAAATCACCGCTAGAAGGATTGCCGCCCATTCCAGTGCTACCAACCCAATTAAATCCACCAGCAGGCTCTATGGTTCCGCTTACAGGGTTAGTGAAAACCTCAAAGAGAACATTTCCGCCACCTGTCTGACCAGCAGGAAGCGTAGCATTAAAGCTTATTTGCTGACCAGCAATAACCGAACCGCCATCTTCAACAAACAATACACCCTCAATTGGGGCTGGTCTACCAAAACGCACCTCAAATTCATTAGAAGTAACATTCATATGTGATGCACCTGGTATCCCAGTTACAACAAGGGTAATAGAATCTCCTTCAACTAGGTGTCCGTCATTAATCAAGACAGTCAAAACCCAGTCAGTACTTTGCGTTGAAGATCGTCTAATTTCACCCTCTAAAGCAAATAGATAGCTTCCGCTTCCTAATGTTGTACTTACAACACCAAGATTAACGCTGGATAATTGGAATCCGTCATTGCTATTCGGAGGACCATTCAGCTCATCGCAGGAAACCACAATCGGAATAGAGAACTGACGAGCTTGGCTCGGCGCAACGTATGTGGGTGTAGGAACAGCAATAGCAGGAGGTGCAGGTACATAATCTTCAAATCGCAACTCAAATACGTTAGAAGTTAGAGGTATATGATTCAAACTCCCTGAACGCAAACCAGTTATTTGAAGGGTAATAGAATCTCCGTCAACTAGGAACGTGTCATTCATCCACAGTTGCAACTCCCAATTAGGTGCTTCCCTATCAGGACGGATGATGCTTCCAACGAAGCTCTCATCTAAATAGCTTCCGCTGGATAATGTTGTACCCACAACATTAATATTCACTTCAGCTATCTGCACACCATGCACTTGCCACAACAAGTCGTCTATAAGGTCAACTGGAATGATGTACTCAATTAGATTTGGCTCATGGTATGTTGGAGTAGGAACAACAATCTCTATAGCCTCTATCGCTGGAAGTACAGTAACATTAAATACATTAGATACTATATAACCATTATCACCAAAATCAATCACCAACAAGCTTGCGTGCGTACCCAACTCTGCATTAGCATCGGCAGAAATCTGTACAGTTCCTCGGGTAGCAAAAAGACCAGTACCACCAGATACTTCAGTGGTTGTCATAATATTGGTCAGCATATTTATGCCTTGCGGTAAGTGAGTGCGAGGAGATACAAAGAAACTACCAGGTTGAATTCCTCTTCCATCAACAGTAACATTAATTGTTTGACCCTGTTGGATTTGGATGTCAGCACCCATAACATAAAACCCTGGGGTATCACCAACAGTAGGATTGGCAACGACAATCTCAAAAGTAGAAGGTACGTTATTACCCATCAAAACAGCAGTTACTTGGTGGATACCAGGACTTGCACCCGGCAAAATGTCCAAACCAATGTGCAAATTGCCCCATCTGTCAAAGGTCCAATTCTGCTCGGCAGCGGTCCAACCCCATGGGTCATCACCAAAAGCCCAGTCTGCAAATGGCATATCTACTAGTAAAGACGCACCATCACGTAGAAGACCAACATGGTTTGGACGTGCAATGTTACCAACAAATCCAGGCACATGCAAGTTAAAGTATGCACGCTGTCCAGGAACCACAAACGGCTCATCTGGTGTCACCTGAATAACAAAGTTAGGGTCAAATCCAGGCTGAACAAACAAACTAACAGGAATAGGCATAGAAGCATGGATTGGCGCACCAGGTGCAACATAAATCCTAAAGCCTGTATAACCAGTTGTAAAGCTATCGTCGATATTTACAAATACACGACCTACACCATTTTCATCAATAAAAGTGTTTTGTTGAACTGTCATTCCAGCTGGCAAATCCAATACACCAATTCCAACATTTCCAGCAGGTACATTGGTTGTTTGGATTTCAACCCAAGCCATACTCTCAACGCCAGCTGTCAGCTCTGGATAAGGAACAAACCCAGGCAAGCCAACTCTAGACCAGTAAGTGATTACAGGCACAGGTGCAGTAGTAGTAGTAGGCTCAAGCTCAATAACAACGTGTTGAATACTCAAGTCTTGGAAGGTGACATAATGCGTGGCAGTCTCAAAACCGTCATGTGATACGCTTATAGACCTACCAACGTGTCCACCAGAAAAATTGAGGAAAGCGGTACCATCAACATGAAGCATTACTCCTAACTGGTCTCCATTCCAATCTCGGAAAATAGCTGCACTCGGATGAATTGTTGCACCAGTTTCAGAACAACGAAGCTCCACAGCAACATTCACTTGTCTATATCCCGGAAGTTGACCAATTGGACCACCTGGACCCCAAATGTTTCCTTGACCTTGACCAAGGGTAACAACAACAGGAGCACCACCAGTAGCACTTGCATGAATTGCGTTAAACAAATTCCAGTTGTTCATCACATCATGCGTCAGTTCCATAAACCCGTAAGCATTAGCTCTAAGGAAAGTACTCATCGGGAAGTCGATTACATTAAGAAGCTGTGCAACATTAACACGGAACATGCCAGGCTGTGCACCAGCAACTGTGCGAACGGTCTCAACTTCAAATAATGCAGTTGGGATAAGTCTGCCATCAACAGTCCTAACTTCTACGTTTCCATACAAGTTAGCAGGTATGTTAACAGCATCGGCCCTCACAGGGATTTGAAGAAGATTTCTTCCGCTGTCCGCCCACAAAGTGTCATAAACTAAATTAAGTTGAGTATGTAGACCCACTTGCATATGCTCACTAGGACGTATGCGAAGCGTTCTTTCTCTGTCACCAGCACCTGTACCGATAGTCATGTTAGGGCTGGTGTGAGACCAATGACCTACACCGCCAGTACCAGTTATATGCTCAACAATCCAGCCTGTTTGGGCAGGGTTGCCTGGGTGGCGTAGGTTAATCGCCGTATCACCGTTATTGCTTATACGCACATATCTAGCTTCGTGTTGCCCAAATGTTCTCCCTCGTTGGAATGTACCAAAGTCAATTCTGCTATAAGGAGAAACAATATCTATCCTAGCAAACTGATTTAGAGGTAGTGGACGCAACCAAGTTGGACCTTCCGCTTCCAACATTACTTGAGGATTGCTTGCAATCTGCACCCGCACACTTACAGCCTGCGTAAGTTGAGGACTAACATTAGAAGGAGCAGTCAACTCCAACACCCATGGGGCATAAGCATCAAGGCGTTGAAGTGTAGCGGAAAAGCCACCACTCACCAAAGTAGAACCATTTGGGGTAAATAAAGCCACTTGTAAACTGTTTACATCATCTGGAATATCAGCATTAAGTTGCACACCGTGAATTTGATTCATACGACCTGGCGTAAAGAACAAGTCAGCAGGCACAATAAACTGCGGGTTTGCAGGCTGAAGGGTGACAACCACAACACCTGTATAAGGTAACCAGATATAATTTATAGACGACATGCCCGTTCTATAGTTCGGTGCATCAGCAACGAACTCCAAGCCATCTCTATTGCCCACATCCAAAGCACCCCAAATCGCATCACTTGGAACTATAAATTGACCAGAATTTGGCGGGGTGCCTTGTGCTGCAGAAAAAGTACCAACATAGCCACTTCTAGACGTACTCACGTGCAAAGAAGCGTTTGGTATCAATTCGCCAGTACGCCCACTTCTAACTTCTACAAGTAAACCATCGTAGAAATTGAAACGGATAGGCATGGTGTAGTCTCCAAAATCTTGGAAATGCCAGCTACTTGTTCCCATTTCAAAGAAGATTTGGGTTTCAATCAGACCAGCACCAACATTCAAATGGAATATTGGATTCCACCTTAATTGTAGAGAACCATATACATAGTCTGAATTTGAACTTCCTGTAAAAGTAACATACTCTATTGCTGACCCAGAAGCATGTAAGAAGCCGATAGGTCCACCGCCACCATTACTTGCGTGAACGGCATATGTGCCAGCTGGACCGTTAAAGATAATCGTAGCATCAATAAGTTCTTGGTTTTGACCAATTGTATTTTGCGTTGGAACAACAATAAACTGCCCCTCTGGTATACCCACAACATCTGCAGGGGTAACATTTAATGCGAATTGCCCCTCCATGGTTCGACCTCCAGTTGAAACATCGCACCAAACTCTCAATGTCAACTGTTGAATATAATGGTCGTCGAACGCATCACGCAAATCTTGGACACGAACGTAAAATTGACCGTCGTTACCAGTATCGTTAAGTTCTACAATAACCCCGGGACGCCAGTCTGAGATTTCTGCCCAACGGATTTCTCTAGTGCTACCCATAGGACAAGAAATAGTAAACCGAAGTATTGCATCGGAAGGAGCTGTTATATCGTAATCAAACTCCAACCAATGGTGTCCATGCGGTGAATTAAAAGCTACATATACGTCTATATCCACCACTTCTGCAGATGCAGGCATAACCTGAGATGTTTCTACAGGCGCAACCTGATTATTAGCCATAGCTGGCACAGCAGGCAAAATACCCACAACCATTATAGCTGCCAAAAGACAAGCTAATGCCTTTTGAAAAAACTTACCTCGTTTCTTAATAGATGTCATTAAATCTCTCCCTTTCATTATCTAGATTTCTATAATCTAGATTTCATGTGTTCTGTAAAGCAGCACTGCCTCATGTGCTTCACACATCTCGTGGTATAAATACCACTTCTTTGTTTCTCTAGGTGTCAACCACCCCCTATTTTTACCTCCTTTCCTCGTTAAAATAAGCACAAACCACATTTCTCTACACGAAAATAAGGAAAGCAGCAATTCTCGTAGCCTTTCCTTATTCTGTTAGAAATTTTATGTATTATGTTGTGATGTTGATGTGGTTCATACTATGCGTTTGACAACTGCCTCAATTGCCATAAGCACCTGATATGTCCTTTACCCAAAGAATGGCAAATCCACTTCCTGTTTTTCCGCACATTCATCAGCCGTTTCTGGGTAAAAGCTCTCTTTTCAAAATCTCCAAATCCCATCTTGGAGATTTCATGTTTCTCAAGTTGTCTTGAACATTGTAACACATCCCAAGCAAAATTGCAACACCTTTTTTGAAAAAAGTTACACTAAGATTTGCCTGATATATATTGACAAATTCTGCAATATGCGATATGCTATTTTTCGAGGGTTTTTAATGTAAGGGGGAACCGTTTTGACGGCAGTAGAAGTTCTACAAAAACATTTCGGATACGACAACTTTAGATACGGACAAGATGAGCTAATAAACGACATTTTGGAAGGCAAAGATGTACTTGGCATAATGCCCACAGGTGCAGGTAAATCCATTTGTTTCCAAGTGCCAACCATGATGCTAAATGGGGTGACAATTGTGGTTTCGCCCCTTATTTCGTTGATGATGGACCAAGTTGATGCCCTTAACCAATCGGGCATCCCCGCCGCCTTCATAAATTCCACTCTCAGCGAGCGTCAAATGGAAAAAGCCCTGCAAAACGCTGAAAACGGGGCTTACAAACTAATCTATGTCGCCCCAGAACGTCTTATGAGTCAAGAATTTTTATATTTTTGTCGGGTAGCCCAAATTCCGCTAGTTGCGGTGGATGAGGCACATTGCATCTCCCAATGGGGGCAAGATTTCCGACCAGCCTACACCGCAATCCCTAATTTTGTCGCACAACTACAACAACGCCCAGTAATTGCAGCATTTACAGCAACTGCCACCCCTCGTGTAAAAGATGACATTCTAAGCAAACTTAACCTAAAATCCCCCAGCGTGATGATTTCTGGCTTCGACCGCCCAAACCTGTCCTTCGACGTGTCACACCCGCCCGCCAAAGGGCGTGCCTTGGCATCTTTTCTATCGGGCAAAGACCAGCACGCATCTGGCATAATCTACTGCACCACCCGCAAAGATGTGGAGCGTGTCCACGAAAACATTTTGGGTCTGGGATACTCCGCCACCCGCTACCACGCAGGGCTGGACGACAGCGAACGTGCCAAAAATCAAGAAGACTTTCTCCACGACCGCAAGCCCATAATGGTTGCCACAAACGCCTTTGGAATGGGCATCGACAAGTCCAACGTGTCCTTCGTCGTCCACTACAATATGCCAAAGGACATCGAAGCCTACTACCAAGAAGCTGGCAGAGCAGGGCGTGACGGCGGTACAGCCGAATGTCTAATGTTCTACGCCGACAGCGACTACGCCACCCATATGTTTTTTATAGAAGAAACACGTGAAACCATCAGCGGGGAAGAAACCACCGCCAAAATTTACCGTCTTAACCAAATGCGGTCATACTGCCACAGCCATAAATGTCTGCGAGGGCATATTTTAGAATATTTTGGCGAAAACCCAGACGACAACTGCGGAAACTGCGGAAACTGCTCCGCCGAATTTGAAGAAGTTGACATTACGCTGGATGCCCAAAAAATCATATCCTGCGTGGCAAGGATGGAGAACAAAAGGCAAACCTTCGGACTTGGCATAATCATAGACGTGTTAAGAGGAAAAGACGGCGACAAAATACGCCAATGGAGACTTAACCGCCTGCCCACCTTCGGCATCACCCAAACAACCAAGGTACGCTTGGCAGAAATCGCCAGCCACCTTGTGCTAGAGGGCTTCTTAATCAAAACCACAGACCGATACCCTGTCCTAAAACTAGGCAAACGAGCCTACGAAATCAAAAACAGCGACTTCCACCTAACCATGCGAGGGCGTAAACCCACCGTAACAGCCACAGAAGAAACCGTTGACACCGCCCTACTAGAAGCCCTAAAAGCCCTGCGTTTAGACCTAGCAAAAGTAAATAACCTACCCGCCTACACCATTTTCCACAACACCACCCTACTAGATATGTGTACCAGAAAACCAACCAACATCAAAGAATTTTTGCTAATTGACGGCATCGGTCAAGTAAAAGCCGACAAATATGGAGCTGTGTTCCTAGAAGCCATCGCCAAATATTCAAGATAGCAACACGAATAAAAGTTAAAAATCGGGGGATTTCAATTGTTTGTACAATCAATATTAATCTTTAACATAGCAGTAGCAATAATATTTACACTAGGGTATCTATATCAATTTGTTTATATTTTCGTGTCTCTTATATATACAAAAAAATACGAAAAACACAATAGTGTGCCTGAAGAAACGCCCACACACAACTACGCCGTTCTAATAGCTGCCAGAAACGAATCAAACGTCATAAAACACCTTATTTCCAGCATACAAGAACAATCATACCCGCAAGAAAATATAACAATTTTTGTTATCGCAGATAATTGTACCGACGACACCGCAACCCACGCCAAAAACGCTGGTGCTGTTGTTTATGAACGCTTTAACAAAGACCTCGTGGGCAAAGGATATGCCATAGATTTTTTGCTTAAAAGGATATTTGAAAACTATCCCAAAGACAAATTTGACGGCTTTTTTATATTCGATGCCGACAACATACTTGACGAGAACTATGTATCCGAAATGAACAAAACATTTAACAAAGGACACAAAATCATTACAAGCTACAGAAATTCCAAAAACTACGCCGATAACTGGCTGTCCGCTGGATATTCCCTTTGGTTTTTACGTGAGTCTAAATATCTAAACCATGTCCGCATGATGCTTGGTACTGGCTGCGCCGTTTCTGGCACGGGATTTTTGGTGTCAAAAGATATTATATTGCAAAATGGTGGCTGGCCATTTTTCTTGCTTACCGAGGACATAGAATTTTCAATCCACAACGCAATTTCGGGAAATACCATAGCATTTTGCAAGTCCGCCATTTTTTACGACGAACAGCCAACCACTTTCCGCCAATCTTGGAATCAACGCTTACGCTGGGCAAAGGGGTTTTACCAAGTGTTTGGCAAATACGGCACCTCTCTAATAAAAACCATAGTAAAAAAACGTAGCTTCTACGCCTTTGATATGTTTATGACAATTCTGCCAGCAATGATTATCACTTCTGTCACAATGTCTATAAATATAGCTATAATTATTCTGGGGCTTATAATAGGTTTTGATGTTTCGACTATTATCAACTTATTTTTGTCCTCCGTTTTAACATTATACATTTTGCTTTTTGTATTTGGATGTGCTACCGTTATAACCGAGTGGAAGATGATACATTGCAAAGCCTTTTTCAAAATTGCATATCTTTTCACTTTTCCCATATTTATGCTAACATACATACCCATTGCCATAACCGCAATGTTTAAGCGTGTAGAGTGGAAACCCATATCCCATAGTGGTGTTAAAACCCTTAATGACATACGAAAGGATGGCAAAAAATGAAAGTAATAATTTTAGCAGCAGGTTATGCAACAAGACTCTATCCTTTAACAGAAAATTTCCCAAAAGCCCTACTAGCCATCAACAACAAGCCAATGCTTGGTTATATAATTGACAAGGTAGACCAAGTGAATGAAGTTGATGACATTTTTATAGTGTCAAATGGAAAATTCGCAAAACATTTTGAACAATGGAAGGACGGATATACAGCCAACAAAAACATAGTGATACTTAACAACGAAACATACGAGCCAGAAAATATGCTAGGCTCTATAGGCGATATTATTTTCACTATCAATAAAATGAATATCGACGATGAAACGATGATTATTTGTGGCGACAACTTGTTCAACTTCAGCTTAACTGATTTTGTGGCTTTCTATAAAAAATCAAATGCCGATTGCATCTGCACCAAAGAGTTAAACAACGTCGAGGAATTACGAAGGTTCGGCATCGCCACCGTTGACCACAACAATATTGTAACAGATTTTGTCGAAAAACCCGATATTCCAAAATCTAACCTCGTTGCATATTGCATATACGCCTTTACCAAGGACACCGTAAAACTCACCAAGAAATATGCGGACGAAGGTGGCAACCTTGATGCACTTGGCAACTTCCTACAATGGCTCTACAAATTCAAACCCATACACTGCTACAAATTCCAAGGCGAATGTTTCGACATCGGCACTTTAGAAGCTTATAACAAAGCAAATACAGACGGTCTATTTACCACACACTAATGGTAGGGGCGGGCATTGCCCGCCCCAGTCCGTCTTTACGCACCCTACCTCAAAACACCAACCAAAGCCTCCGCCAACGGATACATAGCATTAGTAGCCTCCCTAAACGTACTTCTCTGGTCGCCCACCTCCACAAACAGCGACTTAGGCAAAAAATGGGTACTAAACCTAAAAGCATTAAGATAAATCCGCCTATTAAGCGTGGGATGTGCCTCATTCAACGCAATCTGCATCTGCAACGAAAACGCCAAATTCGTTGGCAAATGAAGGTTGGGCAAATGCTCAATCGGCACGGCCACCCCATTCACATTCCGCATAGACAGCCCATTAACAAACATCAACCTAGCAGTAGGCTCGCCATTAATATTCGTAACAAGCCTAGGCGAAGTTTCTGGCAACCCATCCCTATGCAAGTCAATAATAATCTCAATCGTTGGGTTTTCCTCTAAAATACGCCGTATATACACTTCTTGCCTTTCATAAGCCCCAAGTATATGGGACTGCCCATCAACCATATCAAAACGCCGATAATAGTGCATCGTAGGTATACCAGCCTCATTCAAAAGCCTAGTCAAATATGCCCCGACCCCCACAATCCCAGTAAACATATCATTTGGGTTACTGTCAGCAAACATCTCCGTTGTATGTGTATGAAAAATCAACACAACAGGAGCGTCACCCCCCAAATTAGCAGGATTAACCCGCAAATCCTTAGCAAGCTTAGCATCCACATCAAACATCGACGGCACAAAAATAGTACGTGGGTCAACTATGTACATAGCTCTCTGCAAAAGCACTGGGTCACGCAAATCCGCTAAATTAGCAGGATTTACCATAGGTGGCGGTGTAAAAGTTTCAACCGCATCTTCCACCGTAGCATAATTGGTAGAAAAATCCACCTCAACATCCCCAAGCCCAATTATCCCAGAACTCCCAGACGGATTTACATTAATAATAACTTCCTCCCGTGGCAACTCCCGCACAAGAGGACGGGCAATTTCCACAACATCCAATTCCACTTCCACAGGAAACGGTAAGTCCTCCTCCGACAACGCCAAAATATGTGCATAATGTGGCAGGGCATCATATAAAAACATTTCCCCAAAAACGCTGTCATTAAAAAACGAAACAACAAACAACAACATAACAGAAATAACCAAGCCCAGAGCGAGATTTTTTGCATAAAATCCTCGTGTCTGGGCTTTTTGTTGCACTTCTCTCATAGGTATCCCCCTCTTTTGAATGTGTTAAAACATACTTAAAAATATTATGTAAAACCCAAGAAATTTAGACCCCAGAAAAAAATATAAACATTTTGTAAAAAAACTCTTGACAAGATGTTACAGAAGTGTTAATATTTCCTCAGTAGTTTTTACAAAATATTAACAAACACTTACAAATAAGATAAAAACTTCAAAAGAGGGATAAAATGACAAAGACAAGACAGAAAATTGTAACCAAACTGAAATATTTTGCAGTGACAGCATTGGCAACCGCCACAACCATGGCAATAGCACAAACAGCCCTTGCAGACGAATTTATGTACATAGGAAACGAATACGCAGAGGAATTCGCAAGTCCACAACAATTCCTCACCACAGACCCATTGCGTATGCGTACTGGTCCTTCCACAGACCATGACATTATCTTGGTAATGCCATCTGGCACAATTGTGGAAGTGCCGAGCTTCAACCCCTACAGCCTTTTTAACCCCGTAACCCTAGGGGACTTACACGGATATGCCGCAACAAATTACATAATTCCATTAACCGCACAAAACAGCTCCGCTGCACCAGCAACCACCCACCGCCCACCAAACGGCAATGTGGAACTTCTTAGCTGGCACTACCTACGCACCGCCCTACCAATGCACACCCACATCCAAGTTTATGATATTTGGAGCGGTCGCACCTACGTCGTCCGCAACTTCTCCAACGGTCAACACGCCGATGTAGAGCCACTAACAGCCACCGACACAGAAATCATTCGCAGTATCGTAGGAAGTTTCTCTTGGGACCCTCGCCCTGTAATTGTAAGCTGGGGTGACCGCACCGTTGCAGCCGCCATCAACTCCATGCCCCACGGCGGAAGCACAATACATAACAATAACTTTAACGGACATATTTGCCTGCACTTCTATCAATCCCGCCCACACAACGGCAACCGTGCATACGAGCAACAAATGCAAAACGCCGTCATGCAAGCATTTAACCACGGAAGATAAACCAAAAGCCACCTCTAAAGGTGGCTTTTTAGTCGGCTAAAAACTTCTTAGCCTTTTTATATCAAACGGGGTATGTTAACAAATTATAATCCATCCCCTCACCTTTGTCAATAGTTTTTTATACTTTTAACAACTATCAATGGTAGGGGCGGGCATTGCCCGTCCCATGTCTGCTGGCACTATTGGCTTGGTACGAACGATATTGTAAATCGAACTAGGACGGGCAATGCCCGCCCCTACCCATCTCGGGCAATTATTCCCACTAAAAAAGGTGAGGAGACCCCACCCCACTTTTTATTTTTTCGACACTTCTTCCTCGTTATAGCGTTCAATCGTGGTTTTTATACCTAATTCCCGACAAATTATAATCGTCTTGACTATAACACGCTTCTTAACGCCATCAATTTCTCTTTCATCATAAAACCTTTCGCTTTTTTCCACTCTCAAAACCCCCTTGCAACTAACGTCCACAAGACGGGCAAGCATCTTCCGTGGCTTCAAAGACAATTCTTTTATCATCTTCGACCAATATTTTAACTCTCGTACCCTCACTTAGACCCAATAGCTGTCTGGCTTCTTTCGGGATAACAACTCTCCCCAAATCGTCTAAAACCCTCGTGTCGATAAATCTTCTTCTGTGTTCTGACATTTCATCACCATATCCTTCCTGTAGGCATCCCTTTGACAGTCAAGCGGTTTTTTAGTAAGATTTGCTTGACAAGAAGACCTAAGGTGGGATATAATGTCCCTTAGGTCTCTTTGGGGCTGTAAGGTGTGCTTGCCTGACTTTCTTTGCGAGATGTGACAGGCAAGCACTTTTTACATTCCCCAAAATTTTGCACTTTCAGTATAATTCAAAATTCTGCCCTTGTCAAGTCTTTTTTGCAAAAAACACCAAAAAAGCCTCCCGCCCCACAAAACCACTTGCAACCCCGACACGTATTTGGTATAATAATAAAATCGACAAACATGGAGGAAATTTTATGCACAAAAAAGTCAATGCTGACCTAAACTTCGCCCAGCGGGAGCTGGATGTGCTAAAGTTTTGGCAGGACAACAAAATATTTGAAAAGTCTATCGAAAACCGTGAAGGGGCGGAAAGCTTCACCTTTTTTGAAGGACCACCCACCGCCAACGGTTTGCCACATATCGGACACGTGATAACCCGTGCCGTAAAGGATATTATCCCACGTTACAAGACCATGAAGGGCTACAAAGTCTTACGCAAAGCGGGTTGGGACACCCATGGTCTGCCTGTGGAGCTAGAAATAGAAAAAAAGCTTAAAATTTCAGGCAAAAAACAAATTGAAGATTACGGTATAGAACCATTTACACAACAATGTAAAGAGTCCGTTTGGAATTATAAAGATGTTTGGGAGCAAATGTCTGCCCGTGTAGGCTTCTGGGTGGATATGGACAACCCCTATGTCACCTACGACAACAAATACATCGAAAGCGTCTGGTGGGCATTAAAAACCATCTGGGGCAAGGGTTTACTATACAAAGGGCATAAGGTTTTGCCTTACTGCTCCCGTTGCGGAACTTCCCTTTCAAGCCACGAGGTGGCACAGGGCTACAAGGACATCAAAGAAAAGTCCGTCATCGCCCAATTTAAGGTGCTTGACCGTGAAAACGAATATATTTTAGCATGGACAACCACCCCATGGACATTGCCGTCAAATGTGGCTTTGTGCGTAAACGCCGAGGAAGATTACGTCCGTGCATCACAAGACGGCAAAATCTACATCCTAGCCAAATCGCTGGTAGAAAATGTGCTGGGCGACGACCACGAAATAATCGAAACCATGAAAGGCTCTGCATTAGAACGCCTAGCATACCAGCCCTTATTTGATTTTGTCAAATTTGACGTACCA
>WQZZ01000041.1 GCA_009780485.1 Defluviitaleaceae bacterium
AATCGGCATCAAACTTGGTGGCAAGGAAGCCGACAAAGGGCATCCATACGGACATGAGCGTTTTGAGAGCGTAGCCACTCTCGCATTATCCATTCTCATAGCCACCGTCGGAATTGGTATTGGTTGGTCTGGCGTGCAGACGATTTTAGCTGGTGATTTTGATGAAATTGCCATCCCTGGCACGCTGGCTTTGGTGGCGGCAGTTGTTTCTATCGGTGTAAAAGAAGCTGTGTTTCGATATGTTCGTGCTGCCGCAAGGAAGGTTGACTCTGATGCGTTAATGGCAGACGCATGGCACAGCCGAGTTGACGGACTTACGTCCATTGGAAGCTTTGTTGGTATACTAGGAGCAAGGACGGGTTTCCCAATCCTAGACTCTGTGGCAACCCTTGTGATATGTGCATTTATCTTGAAAACTGCTGTAAGTATCGCCGTGGACGCTTTAGGCAAAATGACAGACAAGGCTTGTGATGATGAAACTGTCAGCCAAATACAACAGGTCATTCTGTCACAAGAATCTGTAATTGCTATTGATTTGCTAAAAACAAGGGTTTTTGGTAATAAGGTTTTTGTTGATGTGGAGATAAGTATAAACCCATCACTTACTTTTGCACAATCCCATGACATATCTCATAATGTGCATTATGCAATTGAGAAGCAATTTCCGAAGGTTAAGCATTGTATGGTTCATACAAACCCTGCTGACATGGGTCGATACTAAAATGGTGGGGGCGGACGGTATCGTATGCAGGAGTGGGACGGGCAATGCCCGCCCCTACCATTAACGGTAAAAATGCAAAAAACCTCTTGACAAGTGCAAGAGGATGAATTATAATGTCGAATAGAAGTATCTTTTTCTTCTCCATCGCAAGTTGGGAAAGTGCGTGGGGCTACAGGTGTCGAAAACCACCCCACGCACTCTAACCAATCGAATACACGACCTAGGCATATTATAACAGCCCAAGGTCTATTAGTCAAGCACTAAAAAACCAAACGAGGTGAAAATTTATGCCAGAAGAATTTAACGGTGTGCCAGAAAATATGTACTTTTGGATGGTGGATACTGAAATGGCAATCATCCAAAACAGTATCAATAGGATTGAGATTACCTTGGCTTTTCGTTATGCTAAAGAAGAAGACGGTTTGAAAAACAGAGAATACCTAAGCGGAAAAACCACCTTAGATAAATTAAGAGAGCAGTTGCTTAAAGCTTATACAGATTTGCCAGAAACCATATAAAAACCCCCGCCGAAATGGCGGGGGTTTTACGTTATTGTTTATACTTCCGAAACTTTTTTAACAATAAGTAACTTTTGTCCTACAGTCAGCGGGTCGCTGGCGTTCATACTGTTTATTTCTGCCAGTTCTTCTAGGTCGGCATTGTATTTTTTGGCAATGCTCCATAGGTCGTCACCTTTTTCTGCTACAAGAATAACCATGCTGGGCAGGGCTTCCAATGCTTCTTTATCCAATGGGTTAAACTCAATTTCTTGGATAAATTGGGCGGAGACAGCCTCTTGGATAAGGGTGTCAAAGTTTAGGTTAAATCGAAGCTCTACCTCATTACTACCTAGCATATTAAAGTTGATTTGGTCGATGCCGTGGGCAACTTGTGCCACCATGCCAAGGGTTGCTCCTTTGGTTTCAATGACTTGTCGTACTGGCAGATGGGTGGTGTAGTTAAAAAGCGGGTCGGTATCGCTGTTGGCGACGAAAAGTATATCGGCTTCCACGATGCCTTCCACCACAACCTTGTCTTCCACAACCTTAATATCCTCCATACGAGCCACACCGCTGACCTGCAAAACCTGCAAAATCTCTGGTGCGCCAGATAGCTGGACAATCTCTTTTAGGTTAAATTGGTTGCGGTTTCGGCAAACCAAGTGTTGATATTCCATGCTTTCTGCGGAAATGTTCAAATATTGGTCGATGCAATAGGCATCCTCTAAAATTTCAATAGATTGGGTCTGGGAGATTTTAATATCCGCTCCAATAGTTGCTTCTACAGATAAAATTTTGTTTAGTCCTTCGGTATCAGCAACCACATCAATGATATGGTCGGTGATGGATAGGCTTACATCTCCAAAAGCAGTGTCGCTGGCGGCTGACACCTCTAAAGAACCAGAGAAGGGCAACTCGAAATCTGCAAATTCAATGACAGAACCTTCTTCACCGCCCCTGTACAGCGGGGATATGACTAGATTGCCACTAACATCCACCCGACCCTCTGCTAAACGCACTTCCTTGCCTGCAATGTCCACGCTGACTTGCAAAAGTTCGCTAATCGCAGGTTTGGAGGAGGGCAAAGTAACTTCGTCACGGATGGTAAAATGGTCCATTTGCTTTGCAATCACATTGCTCATGGTGAAAAAGGCGTTCTTTTGCTGTGCCGCCCCCAATCCTTGAATGGAGCGCACCGCATCAAACTCTTTGTTTTCCAAAGCATCTGACGTAATGTCAATAACCGCACGGTAGTTAATTTTTCGGTCGTTTACAATTCGGAAATCCACATTTGCAAGCTCTGCCTTCAAGTCCACCCACATATGCGGCTCGATGCCTTCCATATTCAGAAAATCGTCAATAAATGCCTGCGATGACAAGCTATGTACGGAAATTTCACCGCTGTTTGATGTGTAAAGCACGTCTACCCGCAATTTGCCAGAAAAACTTATCCGCCCAGCCCCAGCGGTAACTTTAGAAATATTAACTTTTGCCTGTGTTTTTAAGATGGAAACAATGTCTGGTTTTACTTCTGGCACAATAATGTCGCCTTCCAAAAGAAGTTGACTTTTCTCCCTGCCCATATGCTTGTTTAATATGATACTTTCTCTTACAAGCTCCATAAATAGCCCTCCTGCGTTATGTAAATTAGATTTTTCGCTATCTAATTATATGGCTTGTAAGAAAGTTTAGAACATTTTTGATAGGGTTGTATAAAAGTGACCGTTACTGGAAATTATTATTTATGTGACTTGTTAAGTCCTGCACGGGACAGTGAGTTCATAATATCCCCCTCAATAACCTCGCCACCACCCCCCTGTGGCGGGGTTTTGTTTTGTTAATAGGATATGGGCGTCAGAACAAAAGGGGTTGATTTGGTGGTTTTGTGTTTCTGGGCAATGAGTTAAACTAAGCCATTATGACCTTCCTAATATAAAAGAAAAAACCTTGAATTTGTAGTAAATTCAAGGTTTAATGCCCAAGGCCAGACTCGAACTGGCACGGCTTTAAGGGCCGCAGGATTTTAAGTCCTGTGCGTCTACCGGTTCCGCCACTTGGGCTTACATATAATTAGGTGTCTGTGGAAACGTCGTCCCATGGTTGCTCACAGTAGTTGATTAACCAATTTAGAGCATGGTGGCGTTCCATTACGACACTGGGGCTAACAAAATTCATTTCCTTGCCGTTGATACGTGCGTCAACACAAGCCCAGTTATAGCGATATATTAGGTCGGCTTGGTCTAAAATTTCTTCTTTGTCACGGAGGACTGCCACTGACAAAAAGTCAGCAAAAGTTTCATGTTGTTGGATAATGCGGACGATGCCTGCCACGTCACAGATGTTACTTGGGAAGGTTAGCTCATCAACAAATCCCAAAGCCCACAACATCACATTAAGACATTCGTATCTTCATGAGAATTGGGTGGCGGCGTGAAGGTCTTTTGTGTCATCAAGCAAAAACTTCATTTCATTTGGGGTGAAAAAGCCGTCTGCATTAAACCTTGCGGTTATCATGTTTTGCAAATCACCAATTTCCCTAGGTGTCATGTCGCCAGCACCTACACATTCGCCACGAACGGCAACAATACACAAGGCAATTGCCCGTCTTGCCACTTCGTCCACAGTTCGCAAGGTAACTTCATGGTTTTCTTCTATCGCAGGCAAATGCTCAATGACAGATATACCTTTGGAGCGTAAAAAGTCCATGCTTTCCTGTTTTCTTTGGATGGCTGACTTAATTTCCAAAACAAATCCCCCTTTGTTACCAAAGGTGCCACCCGGATTTGAACCGGGGGTGGAGGAGTTGCAGTCCTCTGCCTTACCGCTTGGCTATGGCACCGATAAAAGCAATTAGGAATTAAGAATGGGGAATGCGGAATTTAATTCCTAATTCCTAATTCCTAATTCCTAATTGTCTTTAGAAATTGACCCGTAAGGGATTCGAACCCTTGTTACCGCCGTGAAAGGGCGGTGTCTTAACCCCTTGACCAACGGGCCTTGCATTGTGCAACAAAAGATAGTATACACCATATGAAAGACCCTGTCAAGAGTTTTTTTATATTTTTTTGAATTTTTTTATAGTCGGTAGGTTATTTGGCGTAAAATAGCGTTTTCTGTTTAGAATTTATTACGTTAAGAAAACAAATCTAAAAACTGACCCTGTGCCACGGCGTCCGCAAGTCTTTTTAATTTATCACCATCTATTAAGATGAGTTTTAGTGTTGTGGCATCTTCTGTGGCTTGTTTGGTAAAGGTACCGTTTGTAATCACCGACGCCTTGTCGGCTTTGTAAATGTCTTTTGCTGTGTGAGCCTCTTGCGCAGCCTTATTCCCTACTGGGTTTGAATAGAATTTGGCTTGAATTATGTATTTCACACCATGTCTTGTCAAAATCAAATCAGCACCCCTGTCGCCACTTCCTTTTGTTTGTGTAACATCATAACCAAGTCTTGAAAAAATATAGCTCAAATATTTCTCGAAGTCTGCACCACTTTTGACATTTACTAAATCCAATTTCGTTGCTGTAAGGCTTTTTTCATGGTTCATATCACCACGCAGTAACCTTTGTCGTTCTTGCTCCATTTCGTATTCATGCTGTAGGTTGTCTAGCTCTTCTAATATATCGTGGGTGTGAACTATTAAGCTTATCATTTGTGGTATATCGTATTTTTTCGAGATTATTTTTGATAAAGCCATGTAAAGGGAAAGGTGGACATTATCTGGATATACCCTGCACCCAGCTTGTGCCCTCAACTCTGGATTGTTTAAGCATAAGATTATTTCGCCCATTGAAAATTCTAAAAAAGCATTTTCAGGAATTATACGCTCCATGAATTTTGCATAATGCTCAATGTTATTATTAAACGCATCTTTGTTGTCGATGTGCGTAATTGCATTAGAAAAATGTGCCAAACCACTTATTCCATGAATTTCCGAGCTATAGAACTTTTCATACATCTCAAAAAGTTTATTAAAGCGATAATCGTTGTCTATGGACGAGCTTTTTAGGTTGTGATTCATTGTCATCAATTCGGTGTGATTATGGATTTGTTCTGCCAGTTTGCAGATTTGTAAAGCATCCCAAATAATTCCTGGGATTGTTGTTTCATATGAATCCGTTGAAACCATTAAGCCTGCGTTTAGGTCAATTAAATCCAGTGCTATATCATCAGTACACAAATACCATCCTAACAAGTTATGACGAGAGAACGAAGAAACTAACTGTTCTATGTTGTTGAATATTAAGTTATGCAAATCATTACGATTTTCTGAACGCAATAAATCTTCTTACTTAAGTTGCTCTTTTCCGTTTATTACTGAGTAAAGAAAAGATACAATTATTTCAAACACAGTTTGTTTAACTTCATTTTCACAAAAATCCCTCCAATCATTTTACCCCAAAACATTTATACCTAGATTTCAATACAACTCATGTATTTGTAATGCAAAAGCATTAAGTCAAACGTGCGATTTGGTCGTTTATTTGGTTGGCAATGCCTGCCCAAGAGTGGGTGTTAATTTGGCTACGAATTTCGTCCGCAAAGGCTTCGCCGTCACGTATTCGGTCAACTTGTTTGGTTAGATTTTCTGCCAAATCTTTTATGAATTGTGGCACATCGTCCTCCACGGGCTTGTCTGTATCGTAAATACGGGGCAGTTTTACGTATTCTATGACACCGCTGTTGTTAACGGTTTCGCCTAGAAGGGATATTAGGGCTTCAATTTCTGTGGCGACTACCCGCAAGCCAGTGGCAAGGCTTTCTATGGCAATAAGTCCCAGACCCTCAAAATATGACGGCATTGCGTAAATATCATGTTCACGCATAAAATCCGCCAACACCTGCTGACTGGTAATGCGTACCAGCTCAATATTACTTGCCCTGCCTATTAGGTCGCTTAATTTGGCTTCATTGGCTTCGTCGGGCGTACCTACAACGCTTAAATGTAGTCCAGCACGATTTTTGCTTACCTGATGGAAAGCTTTAATTAGCTCAAAAATACCTTTAGAGCGTTCGATTTTTGCAGCATAAACTATGCGGATTGGGTCGTGGGGTTTGCGGGTCGTAGTAGATGGGTAAAACAATTTTTGGTTAAAGCCACCACCCATGGTTACAATTTTGGTTGGGCAAATACCAAAAACACCGTTGATGCGTCCCTTCTGGTTGTCACTTAAAGAAAAAACCATGTCCAGCTTGTCAAGTCCATCTACAAACATTTCCTTCATTAGGGGGTTTTGTTCCCCTTGTCGCAAATCCGTGTTGTGACACACACCGATTTTAATTTGTTTGTCAAAAATTTTAATGCCGATGGAAGTTAGCATCCATAAATGGTGTAAAATTACCACATCTGGCTTGAAAAGCATTTTTGCCATGCCAAGAACTCCCTCGAAAGCCACTTGCCATTGGGAAATCATGGTGACGTTCATGGACGAGTAAACCGTGTTGTCGTATGGCATAATATCGCTCATACCAGCGATTGGGAAGGGCAGGGCTTCGCTCTTAAATTCTACGGGAAAACAGCGGTCAGCGGGTAATACATCCCACTGAAAGCCATCTTGAACCGCAAATACAGCGGCTTGTTCATGCCCAAAGGTCTTCAAACCCTCCACTAAATTGCTGTAGTATACTCCACTGCCTGTTCTTGTGGGTAATTGTGCTAAAACGTGTAAAATTCTCATATTAGACCAATCCTTTCGTAACTTCTTCATCAGATTTAGGCACTGCTTTACGCTCGTAAATTTTATACCAAACCAACAACCAAACACTGCGGATGGTGACGGAAATTGCAACACCAACCCAAATGCCAAGAAGCCCCATGTCGGTAAATGTCACCATTAAATATACCACAGCCACACGGATGATATTGCTGGTACAACTTACGATTGTGGATTTATAAGCCTTACCCATGCCCATGAACGATGCAAATGCCGCTTCTTCCATGCAAGCCAGCATTTGGGTTAGGGCAAATACCTGCAGATATTCTGCACCCATGCGAATTTCTTCTGGGCAGTCCAAAAAGATGCCAACCAGTGGGGAAGCGAGGAAAAACAACACAACACCCACAAAAGCTCCATAACCACCCATAACCGCAAGAGATATGCGGTATGTGCGACGCATCCGCCCAAACTTTCTTGCACCAAAGTTTTGACCCATAAAGCCAGCAAGGGCAGAGCCAAAGCCCCCTGACATCATCCATGCCAGACTTTCAACTTGACTGCCCACACGTTGGGCGGCGATTGCCCCTGTACCAAAATCTGCCACAAAGCGGGTTACAACCATAAACATCAGGGTAAAAAAGCCAGATTCTATGCCAACAGGCCCACCCCATTTGAAAATTTGCTTTACAATAACCCCATCCAGCTTGCCAAAGGGGCGATATTTCTCAAATGGGCGGTCTTTGTATTTGCTCATAACCCAAATTTTAGCAATAAAGTTTATGGCGGCTGTCACCACGGTTGCAAGCCCTGCCCCTATAATTCCCATATCGAAAGTAAAGATGAAAAGTGGTGTAATTGCAATGTTTAACGCCAATGTAGACGAATTTATGATAAATGGCACTTTTGTGTTGCCAAAGCCGATAAACACACCAGTTATAACATGGTTGGCAAAGATTAAGGGCATACCGATTGCCGTGGCAACCAAATATTGCTGTGCCATGGTGATAACATGCTGGTCATCCATATTAAAAAAGCCGATGAGAGGTGTTTGGAAGATAATCATCGCCACACCATAAATAACACCCAGCCCAATGCCTACGGCAAAGGCGTTTTGGGCATATCGTTTTGCTTCTGCCTTGTCACCCTTGCCCATGTTTTGGGAAACACCCACTTGCGCCCCCATACGCCCCACAAAAACAAAAGCCATTGACAGCCAAAAATACATACCAGCCGTGCCAGCCGCCGCCACAGGCCCGCCACTTTCCCCTTCCATGCGGGAAAGCCAAAACATATCAAACAAATTAAAAGCCATTTGCATAAAGCTGTTTGCCATTAAAGGCATTGCCATTTTTACCAGCCTTTGCAAAATTGGTCCTTTTGTCAAATCATATTTGTTTTTGTTATCGGTCAAAAAATCACACTCCCCCGCTTCATTATTGCATAAGGCGGCTCTACAAGTCAACAAAATTTTGCTGGACATTTTACTGAAAATCTTGTACAATAGGAGGTACGTAATTATTGTGGAGGAGAAATTATGAAAACTTGTTTAATAACTATAGCTATGTTTTTTAGTGTAGTGGGCATTAACTCGCTTACCCTTAGCGAAGCTGTAGAGGCTGTTGTTGATGAGCATTTAGCACGGGTAGAACAACATTTTAGCCTAGAAGCCACAGCAGCCTTGCGATACCACACACAAGACTTGGTTGAGCATATCATTGCCACATCAGGTCGTAGCGAAGGAGAGGATTTCGGTAAAGGCATCTGGATACACGGTTTGACCGAAAACATTCTTCGGGTTTTTTATCTGGAATACGAACGTAACGGTCTGACTGGCTTGCGGTTTTTGTTAAGTTACCGTTTTGGCGAGCTTCCGCCAGCCCCGACAAATTGGGACGAAGCGGATGCTTTGTCTGCACAACTAATCGAAGTTTTAGGGGAGGAAATTGCCCAAAATTTTATTTTTAACCGCCAAGACCTTGGGCAACTGCATACCGTCATGGGTGACTTTCATTTTGGGCGTGCCATGTCAATGGATGTAATGGTTTTTCTATCCCGTCATTGGAGTGACGACGAAATTACAGAGTTTTTGGAAATGGATTATTTGGATAGGTACTTTAGACTACAAGATGCCGTCCTTGCTGGTTTGAGGGATAACATCAGCCAAGTGCCTGGTCTGGTGGGTGTCAATGTAATGGGCGTTATGGTTTGGGATGAAGCTGTACACAGGCGTTGGCAACAAGACAATTGGGTTTTTGCCCTGCCCCCAAGGGAACGGATGGTGTCAGACCTTGTACAGGTTCTTAGTTGGCGTGATATTGATATTGTCGCACATCTGGGGGATGATTTTGGATATTACATGGACTTCATTGAAGCATTTGCCTATGAAAATGGTTATTGGGAAGCCCGATGGGGTGGCGACAGTTGGTTTCACTGGTTCTTAGAAGATACCCTTTGGAGATACGGCTACCAAGAAATCTTACACGGCTCTGCTGTTGTGGCAACCCTAGTAAGAACTTTGGGCGTAGAATTTGCAACAAAATTCTTGGATGAAATTATATCTCTTGGTGTTTTCCAAAGAAGTGATATTTATGCCGCATTGTATCATAACCAAGATTTGGATAGCATTTTGGAAGAATACGGCTATCAGCTATTGGATATGCTAAATTTTGACATTGTGTCTGCCCTGACCCTATACATGGAAAGCGACGGTTATATGACAACAAACCTTGCGCTGATTGAGAGGTTGCTACCTGACTTGCTATACAGACACCAAGATGTTTTGCGGTGGATGGTGGAATGGGGCTTCCCTGTAAACGGAAACATTGCACTAGAGTTTACGGAAGCTGATTTAGACCTGCAACGCACCATGTCACCTGTACTGTCTACCACGCTTTCAATAGAGCAACCAATTGAAGGGGCAAACCTAATTCTGCATCTGCGAAATGACAGTGACAGCACTGTATTCTTTGATATTTTTGCTTGGAATAACACTTGGACAAATGACATTCATCACGGTGAATATTTGTACTTAGAAATACCTTATCAATCCATGGCTGGTGGTGGCTTGCAAATTTACATCAACAGCATCTCGATAGCTGGCACAGGCACTTTTGAAGGTATATTTACAATAATGTTTACACGAAACACACAATAGATAACAAAACGGAGGAATTTTATGAAAACCGCTTTACTAACCCTTGTAATGTTTTTATCTGTGGCGGCTATCGTCCCAACAAGTACAGAGGTTGACTATAACGCAGCCCAGCGTGAAGCCGTGTTGGCGGAACATTGGGGCGAATGGGAACCCCTATTTGCATCTTGGGAATTTTTTGATGCTGACAATTTCCAAGCTCCGCCACGCCTTTTGGTAGAATTTTTAGCAGAAGCTTTTTTAGAGCTTTATGTAATTGAAATGAATTTTGACCTTGTGACTTTGCTGACCGAAGCAGGCTATTCTGTGGATGTTTTTGTAGATTATATTGATGAAGTTGTAAATCACATACCCTACGCCCAGTTGTATATACAGGCTTTTGGTATGGCTTGGCTAGAACAGGCAATCGCACTTTTGCTTGACGATTTAATGGATATTTACGAAATAGGGGGAATGGAAAGTCTTGTACCTTTCTTCACCTATATGTACAATTTTGAGGCGGGTACGGACGCAGAACAGCCAGAGCGTCCTGTATGGGTGTTCACCGCCCCAACCCGTGAAGAAGTGGAAACTGCCTTTACAACTGCCCTATATGCACAAGATTTTGATTTTGCTGGACACCTATATCAGTCACGTGGGCTTGATGACCAGTATTTTATTGATTATATGTATTTTCACCTGACCAACCAAGGAGAAAGCTATGCACAAGGTCTGGGGCGTAACTGGCTAACGATTTTCATGGATGGTGTTGTGCTGGATATGCGTGGCAGCGAAGAAATGCTACAGATGTCAGGGCTTGTGTCCACCGCCATTTCTATTTTAGGCGTGGAAAGGACTGCATATTTCTTTGACGAACTTTTCCTTTGGGTTGTTGGTGATGGTATCATCTATGCTTTATACACCAACCCAGATTTTGCGGATATTTTAGAGGGTTTCACTATGATGGACGAAGCCTTTTTGTTGCAATTGTTCTCTGATTTGGTTTGGGAGGACGAGCTGGTTCAAGACCCTGTTTTTGAAATTAACAACGACATTTGGATAACAGTTACCCCAGCAGATTTAGAAGTGCGTCACAGCTTTTCCCCTGCCCGTGCAGCATGGTATCTTTTCGATGGCAGGGTGGAAGGGGCGGCATTAAATGTCTTCTTCCTTAACGAAGGACAAGATGTTATTGTTGTAACCCTTCTAACCATTAACGACGCAACTGGCGAATTACGATATTTCAATGAAATTGTTACACCAGGCAGATTTTTTGTTATGCAAGTCCCGAACTATCTTAGGGCGGTGGATATTAAACTTATACCAGAGAATGGCATCCTTGGCGGATACATTCCTGGTGAATTAGGTTTTAGGTTTACCCACGGAAGCATTCACCAATAAAACTTAAAACCCCTTGCAAATGGTTCTTTGTAAGGGGTTTATTTTATATTTTTCGTAGTTAGCTTGGTATGCTTTTCTGGTACATCATAAATTCCTCTTGGCATAATTTTCACCTCGTTTTGGTTTTTTAGTGCTTGACTAATAGACCTAAGGCTGTTATAATATGCCTAGGTCGTTTTATGCGATTGGTTAGAGTGCGTGGGGTGGTTGTCGAGACCTTGTGGCCCCACGCACTTTCCCAACTTTTCAGGCGTAAGATAAATTTACCTCTATCGACATTATAATACACATCTCTTGCGCTTGTCAAGAGGTTTTTTGAATTATTTGCACATTTGCGTGGTAGGGGCGGGCATTGCCCGTCCCACTCCTGTATACGATACCGTCCAATCCCAAGGGATAGTGACAGCAGGCATGGGACGGGCAATGCCCGCCCCTACCATTAATTCGTGTGTAAAAAAAGGACGACCAATTTGCCATAGTCGTCCCTTGCTAAATTTTAATTATTAATATCCTCTTTCGGGGTGTAAACCCCATGATTGCCCCATTCCCAGCGACCACCGCCAGCACCGATTTGGAAATGTAGCTTAAAAATCCCTAAATCGTGGGCGTTCATAAAGTCGCCAATATCAGGCACACATGCTGTCACCACGCCGTTTTTTAGGCGAAAGCAAACAGGTTGCTTTTTCATGGCAGAAGGAGCTTTTTGTGCCGCCCGCACACCATTGATAAACCATTTTGGTGGTTCTACATCGCTGATAAACAATTCTTCTAAGGTTTTGTTGCGTATGTTAAGCATACCACGGACAAATCTTTCCTTTAGGCTGTCATGCTCGTCCACATTACCAAAAGTTATTGTTGACAACACTTCTTCCCCAGGGGCAAGGGTAAAAGGCAAATTTTCACGTTTTAAGGTTAAACTTACCCAGCAAGTGCCAAGCCCCATGGACACCGCTTCCAACATCAAAAGCTGACCGTAATATCCTAGCTTTTCAGATGCCAGCCAGTCATCTTTTTTTGCTATCATGCCAACAAAATTATTTACACCCGACAACATACCGTAACTTTTTGTAAGACCGTTAAATGCCACACCGCTGTCAGCCGCCATTTCCATGCGTACACCGCCATTGGTGGTGTATTCATCAATAAGCTGACGCAATTTGTTAAGTTGATGGTTGTCAATATACTTTCCCCTGTATTCACGACGGGAGCGCCTTGCCTCTATGGCACTCAAAAGCCTTGCTCTTTCCATATCGCACCTCCTGTTGTCATTCACTAACATATTGTAACATAAACCACTATAATGTGCAACCATTTTTGTCAAATTTATAACAAAAAAGCCCCCGAAGGGGTAAAATAGCGGGCGACGGGAATCGAACCCGTGCGTCCAGCTTGGAAGGCTGGCGTTCTACCATTGAACCACGCCCGCAGGGAGAACAAATAGCATTTCGAGCCAATTTGATTGACGTGGTAGCGACAAGGGTTTCGCAGAAACCCTGATAGCGAGCGTCAAATCAAATTGTGCGAGAAAGCTATTTGGGCGACCAAACTTACACAGTCACCACAACAAACAAAAATGCTTAGGGACGGAATCGAACCGCCGACACGTGGATTTTCAGTCCACTGCTCTACCGACTGAGCTACCCAAGCAAGTATGCCGTAATATCAAGCACAAAAGCTATTATACAACATACACGACCTCCTGTCAACCCCAAATTTCTAAAAAATTAAAATTTTTTTATTTGGACACAACAACACTTTGTTGCAACTGCACTTTTCCTTCCTGTATATCAATTTGTTGCTTTGTAATATGGTCACGTAAATCCCTAGATTTGTCCTTTAGGCGTTCGGAAGCTTTCTTGGAAACGATGATGGTGGATAAAATTTTCAGAGCGTTTTTATAGTTGCCCATAAAGCTGGAAAGAGCAGCGATAAGATATAGTAAGGTCACTTCTTCCATGCCCATGATTGGCGTATGTTCTTCTTCCAAAGCCTTCATAAAGCCTCGTATTGCAAGGGTGGCAAACTTTTGTTCATTTTCTGTGTCGTCACCTTTAATGCGATACAACCACGTCAGTTTGGTACATAAAAATGCCTTTTCCCCATGCTTTGCTTTTTTAACTGTGGCGTTAAGCAGTGCCAGTTTGTATCTGTCCAAAACCTCGTCAATGCTGGGTTCTTTCGGGTAGTTTTTGTGCTTATAATGGGGGCGTAGTTGGCTGTTAATAAGCTCTGCTTGACGTTCTGTAATCTTGTCAAAAACCTTGGAAAGTGCCGTGTATCCGCAAGAGGAGCAGGACACAATGTCGTAAAAAAGATGGTTTATGGGGCTGTAAACTGGACGCAGGTCATATTCTACTTGTTCAAGTTTAACTTTACTCCACTTAACTACATAAGATTCAAAGGGTTTGCGACACACAGGACATTTGAACTCCTTGGCATAAATATAATTGTCAATGTTGAAAGTGTTACTAGTCTCTGCCTTGTCGTCCGACCCACCTTTTTTGGGTGCGGTCTCAAAAATATCAACTTCCTTGTCAATTACTGCATCTAAACCAAATTTTTCTAATCCGTCAAACAGACCTTCAAACACAAAATCACCCCTAATGCAAATTTTTTAGTATAATATTCCGAAACCCATTCCTCGAACTCCTTTTTTCGTAAAGAATTCGGGCGTAGGCTTTACTTATTTCGATTGATGTGTACAGCAGATGGTATTTTTGCTGATGGAGTATCAAATTGGTATTATAGTCTATCTTTTTTAATTTGTCAAGATTTAGTTTAACTTATTACTGCGTAAATGGTCTGAGGTCTGCGTATTTACGGACTGGGGCGACCAATGGTCGCCCCTACCAAATTATGTTACCTTATTTCTCTACAACAAACACCTTTCACGGTAGGGGCGGGTCTCGTCAAAACCGCTATTGCCCGTCCTATTTCCGTAGACGGCGAACATTAATGAAAGTCGCTACGTGGTGGCTTCGGACCATGGTATTGATAGTAATCCGTTTTGGTTGCTCCGTTAAATAGTTTGCGACGGGCATCAGCTTTTCTGCCGAAATGTGTTTGGAACTCCTCGTCGCTGGTGATTATGTAGGCGGCGGATGTGGAGTTTTTTGGTACAAGGCGGGCGAGGTGGTTGTAAATTTTGAGCAAGTCACCTTTTGTGCCTATGCGTTGACCATAGGGTGGGTTTGTCATCAAAACACTGTAGTCATCGGGGATTTTTACCTTAGCAATGTCTGAAACTGTGAAGTTTACGAGGTCGGCGACACCAGCCTTTACGGCAGATTCTTTGGCGTGTGCAATCACTTGGGCATCAATGTCGCTGGCATGGATGGGGGCAATTTCACCTGTGTAGATATTAGATTTTGCTTCTTCTCGGGCATCTGTCCAGATGGATTTGTCAATTTGCTCCCACGTTTCCGACACAAAACTACGGTTAAGACCAGGGGCTATATTTTTTGCTATAAGCGCTACTTCTATAGGTATTGTACCGCTACCACACATGGGGTCTAACAGGACTTTGTGTCGTTTCCAGAAGCTAAGCTCCAACATACCCGCTGCTAAGGTTTCTTTGATAGGGGCTTTGCTGGTTGTTTCACGGTAGCCCCGCTTGTGTAGCCCTGCCCCTGTGGTGTCAATGGTTAGGGTTGCAACATCTCTCAATAACCCCACTTGGATTTTATAGACGGCTCCTGTTTCTGGAAACCAGTCCATTTTGTATTTTGTTTTAAGTCGCTCTACCACGGCCTTTTTGACAATTGCTTGGCAGTCTGGCACTGAAAACAATGTGGATTTGATGGACTTGCCCTCCACGGTGAACTTGCCGTCTTTTGTGATAAAGTCTTCCCAAGGCAGGGCTTTGGTTTGCTCGAAAAGGTCGTCAAAGGTTGTTGCGGTGAAGTCGCCCATGTTTAGGAGAATACGGTCGCTGGCACGTAGCCAAAGGTTGGCACGTGCCATGTCTGCCCAACTTCCGCTAAAGTCCACACGACCATCGGATGCCCCAGTAATTTTCGCACCAAGCTTTGTAAGTTCCCGCTTTACAGTGGCTTCTAGCCCAAAAGTTGCTGTTGCAATAAAATTCAAATTATTCATTATAACTCCCTTACTTTAAGACCCTTATGGGGCTTTTATGCGGAATTGTTTTACGTGTAGATATGTGAGTAATGCCCGCCCCTGCCAATTACATCATACCTCGAAGGGTTTGGGCAATATGGTCGGCGGTTAAGCCATATTCTTTTTGCAAAAAGTCCTGTGGACCAACCTGTCCGAATTTGTCTATCACGCCGATGCGTTTGAATTTGGGGGTGACACCCGCTTCCAACAAGGTTGTTGCCACAGCTTCGCCAAGACCGCCGACGATGTTGTGGTTTTCAGCGGTGATAACAACGCCAGTTTTAGCGGATTGTAGCACCAAATCCACATCTAAGGGCTTGACAGTAAACATATCAATAACCTGCACGTCCATGCCCTCGTTTGCTAGGGTTTCCGCAGATTGCAGGGCTTCGCCAACCATCAGCCCGCAGGCAATAATTGTTGCGTCTTTGCCAGTTCGTACCACCTCGCCCTTGCCTATGGTGAATTTATGGTCATAACTGTAAATGGTGGGGTAGGATTTGCGGGTTAGGCGAGTATAGCTTAGTCCCTCATGGTCTTTTAACTGCCACATAAGAGATTTTAGCATAGCTCCGTCAGAAATTTCTAACACCGTGGCGTTTGGTACGGCACGATATAGGGCGATGTCCTCAAAAGGCATATGAGTGCCTCCGTTAAAAGCCGCCGTAACCCCAGGGTCG
>WQZZ01000042.1 GCA_009780485.1 Defluviitaleaceae bacterium
ATTTTTTACACGCTTATTTATCTTTCGGACTTTTTCGCCGATAACGTGACGTGCGTTCCCGTGACCTGTTTTTGTGTCATCTAGGTCATCTGCCCACTTACGCTTTTGGTTAGCGGTTTCCTTTAGTCGTCCAATATCCTTTTTAAGGCGTCTGTTTTCGGAAAGCTCGAAATTATCTTGCCTTTGTTTGTTTTCCCACCACTGCGAGAAGCTTCCACGTGTAACAGTAATGTCCGCCCGATTAATTGACAAAATATGACTGACACAGCCATCTAAAAAGGCACGGTCATGGGACACCAAAATGAAACCTTGCTTTGTGTTTAGGTAATCCGCAACCGTCTGGCGACCGTGCAAATCTAGGTGATTAGTGGGTTCATCAATCAACAAAAAGTTGTTTTGGTTTAGGAACAATGCCGCCAACATAACCTTGGTTTGCTCGCCTCCTGATAGGGTGTCAAACGGTCGGTGTAACACATCTACATTCACCTCTAACAAGGACAATTCCCTTAAAAGTTCCCATTCCCGATATTCTGCACAAATTTCGTCAACAATTGCCTGCGTGTGAAGGGTTCTGTCAGCCACTTTGTAAGGAAAATAGTCAAATTTAACGCTGGCTGTGATTTTTCCACGATACTCATACTTCCCCATTAGCAAATTCAAAAAAGTAGTCTTGCCACGCCCGTTGCGTCCAGTAAAACCGAGCTTCCATGCTGTGTCAATTTGGAAGCTTACATCTTCAAAAATATTATCATAACTGCCGTCGTAGGCAAATGTTAGGTTTTGTACACTAATTTGCGACATTAAATCAACCCCTTGCTTTTCATTTTTGCAAGCAACCGCCCGCCCCCTGGCAAAAACAAAATATCCTGGTCGCTAAGCCCACGAACAACCAACATAAACACCACATAAAGCACCATACCAATGATAATTGCGGTAATGGTGGCAAAAGTTGGTTGTCCAAACAAAATGTATAGTAAATGATAGAAACCAAAACAGCCAATTGCCATGGCAGTGCTGGCAATTGCAGGTTTTATCAACATTCCCGTGACATCGGGCTTGCTGTTGGTATGTTTGAACAAAAACGCACAGTTAATTACCGCAGACACCAAAAAACACAGAGTTGTTCCTATGACTGCCCCATAAATATTAATATTTGGACTTGAGATAAGAACGAAGCTCATAACAATCTTCACAATCGCTCCACAAATTGCGGAAAACACTGGCACACGCCCGAAATTAAGGGCTTGCAACACCCCTGTAGAAATTTGGGAAGCGGCAAGAAAAATCACCGACAAAAAGCCCCAACGAAACAATGTTCCGCCATCTGGATGGCTAGGGAAAAGCAAAGCCACAATTTGTGGCCCAAGCACTGCCAAGCCAAAAGCTATTGGGATTGTCAGAAGCATACCTACACGAAATGCTACATTAAGTTTTTCCTGCACCTCTTGTTTGTTGCCCAGCTTGCGGGCGGCTGCAATTGCGGGTATTGTAGCAATGGCAATGGATGACGAAATTGCGGCAGGTACATTGGTTAAGGTGTTAAACTTACCTGCCACTTGCCCCAAAAATTCCGTTGCTGTTTGGTGGTCAAAACCAGCCACCAAAAGACGGGACGGCACAAGCCATACATCAATGACACCAGCAATGGAAAATACCGCCGTGCCAGCGATTATGGTAAAAGATGTGCGAAGGATGGAACGCACCAAGCGACTTGTTTTTTCCTCCCGATATTTACCGCCTAAACCTAATTTACGTGAGGCTTTTGTTTGATTTACTTTGTGCAAAATATCTTTGCGTGCGATAAAGTATAGCCCAGTAATAAATATAAAACCAGCCATAGCACCTACCGTACTGCCCAGTGTGCCGCCTGCCGCACCAAAATTAGCCAACTCATACCCTCTGTCCATGGCAAAATTCCACATGGCATGGGCAAGAACGACGGAGAAAATAGCATTAATAATCTGTTCTATCAGTTGAGAAAGGGCGGTTGGTACGGTGGTAGACATGCCTTGAAAATAACCACGGATAACCGACATGATAGCAACAATAAAAATCGTGGGCGTTAACATTTGTAAAGCCAAGGTCGCTTGGGGCATCAGCAACATTCCAGTAATTTGTTCTGCTAGGAAAAACACAATTACAGACACGACCACGCCAATTACAGCAGCAAGCCCAAGGGCAACACGAAAAACACGGTGTGCAGCATCATAATGCCCGAGAGCAGACCGCTCCGCCACCATTTTAGCTATAGCAGATGGCAACCCAGCCGATGACAACACTAAAAGGAAGGTGTAAACAGAAAAACCAACGGCGTAAATACCGTTGCCGTCATCACCTATCAAATCTGTTAAGGGAAGACGATACAAAAAACCGAGCAAACGTGCCAAAATGCCCGTTGCCCCTAAAATTGCCGCCTGACGCACAAATGAATTGTTAGATTTTGGTTTATTTTCGCTCATAATATATATTCTAACAGACCCAGAGAATAACAGCAAGGTTTTTTGTCAAAAAAGCTAGTCAAATATGTTGAAATATGGTATAATACAATTATGAGGAAGCTTATAAATAACTGGAGATATTACCGTTTGGGTAAAGAAGAATATTTGTTATGTATAGATAGGGTGCTGGCGGGAAACTTGCAGAGCCTGTCCTTTGTGAACATTTGGTTTGGTATCCTTGTTTTTGTAAGCGGAGTTATGGCTCCATCCTTTTGGTACGCTACTTTCCCGATTGCGGGTGTATCTGCATTTTCTGCCATTTGGATGGACAGGTGGCATAACCAAAACCAAAAAGGTAGACATTTTAGTAAAAAGGTGATTTATAGGCTGGTAGTCAGTTTTTATTCATTTATAATGCTGTCAAGCCTTTATCTTTTTGTGTGGTTAGTTCCTGGTACAAGTGTCTCTATAATGTTTTATATAATTTTGATTTGTGCAATTTTTACAATTGTTGCACCTCCCAGCTTGGGTCTTGGTTTTACCCTCATATCTTCTGTGCTTTTCGCTTCCACAAGTTTTTACTTAAAAGAGCTTGAAATTTTTATAGGAGACATAACAATGCTTACCGCTGTTGTGCCAGCCGCAATCACCTTTAACTGGTTCAGTAATATGTACAAATTTCGTGCGATGCTTAACGAGATCAGGTTAGAAGGGGAGCGGGATAAATTTAGGCAAGCCAGCACCGTAGACGAGTTGACAGGTCTGCGTAACCGCAGAGATTTTAACACAACCTTTCATAGATTTCTAAACAACAGGCGTGGCACTGATGCGGGTCGCTTCGTTTGCCTTGCTTTGTTGGATATAGACCACTTCAAAGAGTACAATGACCATTACGGTCACCTTGTTGGTGATGAGTGTTTACAGAATATGGGCAAAGCCCTCAAAGACTTACGAGATAGTGCAGATGTGTATGTTGCCCGTGTGGGTGGCGAAGAATTTGCGATACTCTGGTTCGAGCAAGACACTGCTGGCATCCAGAAAATCGTGCAAGAGGTTCATTTGCGGATTAAAGAGCTTGCAATTCCCCACAAAAAATCCTCAACCGCTTCATATGTTACTGTCAGCATGGGTGTTTATGCCGTTAACAGCGACACACAAGAAGACACGGACGCCATCTATAGTTTGGCAGACAAGGCTTTGTACGAAGCGAAAGAAAAGGGTCGTAATTGTGCTGTTGTTTACGCAAATATTGCAAAGCAACATTTGACTTAGAATAGAAAAAAGATTGTGTTTTACGTCCCTTAAAATTATTCTTGACATCTGTTTTAAGTTATTGTATAATATAAACATCGTGCTAGTCGGGGGAGTAGCGGTCCCTCCCAGCCTGCAATCCGCTATAGCAGGGGTGATGCCCATTCTGAGGCTTTTTGTGCTTTGCGCCAAAATTTGTAAGCGGTGTTGAGGATTGAGTCTTGCGCAATAATGACCGATGAACCGTGTCAGGGCCTGACGGCAGCAGCACTAAGTCGCCACCATTATGTGCCGCAAGGTTGCTTAGTCTGAGCTGGCTGCAAAAGGCGGCGTTTAGGCACTGGGTCGAAATTGGGTGCACGATTTTTTTGTAAATTTATATTTCTTTACTATAGATAAGAGGTGAGGAAAATTAAGCGAGTTTACTCTTCTAGTCAAAAGAAAACGGAAACTAAAATGCAGGGTCAAGCTCAAGTTGGGACTGGAAAAAATGACCCCCATGCCATGTTCGGATGTGATGGAGAAGTTTTGGATTGTTGTGATGACTGCTTAATTTTCTTCGGGTATGACGACCCTCGGCAATTTGCTAAGGATTTTTATGATGCACAACCCAAGCATCAACCTAATGGCTCTAAAACTAAGGCGACTTTAATGCACGGTATACAAAACGCTTGTGTTGGCTCGCCTGTTGGCGGCGAGGTTGTACTGGCGAATAGAGAAGGGCGGATTATCCAAACTTATTTAGAGTTTTTCCGCATTTCTGAAGATTTGATAATTTGCTTTTTCCAAGAAAAGTTTGCAAGAGAAGCGGGAAGTGCCAGCACACTTGGGCTTTTAGAGCAAGCCCCTGGCACTGTGTTTTTGATTGATGTGGATGGGAAAATAACCTATTGTAATCAACACGCCCTAACGGCTTTCGGGGCAAAAAACCAAGATGTTTTTGCCAACCAGTTTTTCTCACACTATTCTAAAAAGTTTCAACAAAATATTACCGCAGCTAATTTTATGAATTTGCAATTAGAAAAGGCAATGAAGGAGGGGATGAGCCGTTTTATCTGGCACATCCGTAGAGATTATAATGAAATTGCCGCATCCATCCGTTTGGTACGCACCGAATTTCGTGGCTTACCCTGTTGTGTCGCTTATTTGGTAGAATTTGAGGCGGAGAACGAAAATTACTTTGAAGGGGCGATAAGCCACAACTTTCTAGATGATGCCACTTGGCCCATTGTGGAAGCCATGCCCTTTGCGTGGAAGTTTGTGGATGCTGACTTGAATTGTTTGGAGTGTAACCAAGCCATGGTGCAGCTACTGGGTGCTAAAAATAAGGACACTTTTTTAGCTGGTTATCATCAAATTTATCCTCACAAACAACCAGATGGACAGGTCTCTCGTGACAAAATGCTGGAATACTTGGACATTGCCATGGAAAAAGGTGTTACACGTTTTGAATGGGAAATGTTTAAGTTTGATGGAACAATAATGACGGTTCATATAACCCTGTCCCCCGTGGCTATAAAGGGTCGTTTTGTGTTTTCGGTTTTTATACATGATTTAACCACGCAAAAAGCTTTGGAAGAACAAAAAGAGCTGGATAAAGACCGCCTAGAAGCCATTTGCGAAAATGCCCCTGTGGGTATTCAAATTTGGAATCGTTTTGATGAAGTGTTGTTTGTCAACGAGCATATGGCACGTATTTTTGGCTTTTCTAACATAGATGAATACAAAAAGGAATTTGAAAGTATTTTTCCAGAATTTCAACCCGATGGCAGAAACACGGCTTCTGTTGCTTTTGATATTGCTATGAATGTTATGAAAACTGGCATACCTACAGCTTTTGAGTGGACATTACTTAGTAGGTCTGGTGAAGCCATTCCCTTACAAAGAAAATTTGTCCGCATAAATTATGGCGGCGAACATTGTTTGATGGAGTTTTGTCAAGATTTGCGTCCTCAAATAGAAAGGGAGAATACAATTCTAAGGGAAACACAAAATCTACGCTCCCTTTTTGGTGCTGTACCTCTTGTTTTCGAGTTATGGGACGAAGAACAGGAACTTATCTCGGTAAATAATTTCGCTTTAGAGTTTTTTGATATGCCCACATTACAAATGTATCGTGATAATATGTGGAATCTTGTACCCCATACACAACCATGTGGTGGCGAATCTAAACCCCTTTTTTACCAGCATCTAAAAGATGCTTTTGACATAGGAAAAAAAGAAGTGGATTGGGTAAACCAAGACATGAAAGGTGGGTTAATGCCCACCCGCCTAGCCATGGCAAAAGTGGAATTTGAAGGTAAACCCGCTGTTATTTGCATATACCAAGATATACGTGACCAAGTGGCTAGAGAAGAAGTCATAACAAAGGAATCTGAAAAGTTTAAGTTGTTTTTTAATGCAGTTGATACCGTTTGTATGCTTTGGAATGACCGAGTAGAGCTTGTTATGTGCAACCCAGCTTCTGCCACCCTTTTTGGTTTGGATTGCCCAGAGGAATTTATGAAGGTTTTTCATCAACTTTCACCCCCAAACCAGCCATGTGGTAAAAATTCTAAAGAAAAACTTATAGAATTTGTTAACCACGCTATAGAGTTTGGTTTTGTCTCTTTTGAATGGTTGCATCATACGATAGATGGTGCAGACTTGCCCTGCAAAGTTGTGCTTACACGTGCGGAATTTGAAGGTCGCCCAGGGGTTATTGGAATTGTCCATGACCTTCGAGAATCTATAGCGTCAGAGGAGCGGCATAAATTAGAAATTGCTAGGCTTAACACTATTTTGAACCATGTACCTGTCTCTATTCAGATATGGAGCAGGGATGACCGACTAATTTTTATTAATGGCAAAATGCCTGAAATACTTGGTTTTCAATACCCCTATGAATACATGAGTAATCATGGCGTGTTTTTCCCAGATACGCAAGAGTGTGGTAGGGATTCCGATGAATATAGTCTCGAAATATTAAGGCGGGTTTTTGAGGATGGGTATTTCCGCACAAATTGGACATATCAAACTAAGGACGGTCAGTTGGTTCCAATGGAATGTATCCTGATACGAATTGATTATGGTGGCACGGAGGCCGTTTTGGAGTTTTGCCGTGATTTGCGGGAGCAAAGGGCAGAGGATGAAATTCGTCGTGTTACCGAAGAAAAGTTACGCTTGTTAATTGATAACACCCCCATGTCGATTGGTATTTTGGATGCCAACCTTGATTTGTTAGACACAAATTTAGTTTCGCCAGAATTTTATGGATACAAAAGCAAGCAAGAGTATTTAGACAACTTCAAAAACACTTGGCCCGAATTTCAACCAGACGGCACAAAAACGATGGAGTATTTCTTCGGTTTGGCAAAAGATGCCTTCGCAAACAAAAAACTCACCTTTGAGGCGACCATGCTAAGAAAAGATGGTGTCTTTTTACCTACAGAGTTGACGGTTATCCCTAGCGAATTAGAGAACCAACCCGTGCTTTTAGTATTTGCAAAGGACATGAGGGCGCATTATAAGCATCTGGAAGAAGTGCGTAGAAGCCAAGAAACTGTACGGGCAATGGTTAACCTTGCACCAATCGCTTGCGTTGTAACTGACGAAAATCATAATGTAATCGAATGTAACCAAATGGCCTTGGATTTGTATGAAGAATCATCCATGGCAGAGCTTGCGTTTGATTATAAAGATTTTTGCCCCCTTGATACCTGTGACGAAGCAACCTGCAATTGCAAAAAGATTTTAGGGACAAATATTGCAGAAAATTTAGAGTGGCAAGAAAAAAACCTTAGCATTTCTTGTGTTCTTAATGTGAAAGGTAAGTCTGTTCCTGTTGATATTAGCGGAAAAGGCGTGGTGATTGAAGGGAGAAACTGCTTTGTTCTTTATATTCGTGATTTGCGAGAAACTTTCGCAATAGATGAAGAACGCAGGAAAAATCGACAGCAGATTAACGCAATGTTAAATTCTAGTCCCCTTGCCAGTTTTATTTTGGATGGCTCTGGCAATGTTTTGCTTGCCAACGGTTCGGTTGTGGCTTTATTTGGTCTTTCCAGCCGTGAAACTTTTACCAGCAACTTTTACAAACTTTTCCCAGATACTCAGCCAGACGGCATAAAGTCTACTGAACGTTGGGCGGCTAAAATCGAACAAGCTCTTGACGCTGCAGGGGATGTGAGTTTTGAATGGCTGTGGAAAAGCTTGGCGGGAGAGTCCGTTTCTTGCCAAATAACCCTTCGTAGGGTAGAACTTGATGGTGACGATGCCGTAATTGTCCATATGCAGGATTTGCGTCAAATTAAAAAAGCCGCCGAAGCGGCAGAAGCCCTGCAAAAAATGGTACATACCGATGCGTTGACAGGAGCATTTAGTCGTCGTTATTTTGACGAGGTTGCCCCAGAAAAGTTTGCACAGTCTGTAGTGAAGAATAAGCCATTTAGCATGATAATGATTGATGTTGACAACTTTAAGAATATAAATGATACCTACGGACATCAAGTGGGAGACGAGGTGCTAAAAATTATCGCTACCCGCACCTCCTATTCTATACGCTCTGATGGTTTTGTTGCAAGATATGGTGGAGAGGAGTTTGTGGTACTGATGCCTAATGTCACATCGGAAGAAGCCGCAAAAATAGCTTGCCGTATTCGTAACGCAATTGTTAGCAGTGTGTTTTTGGTAAATGGTATAAAGCTTAATATAACCGCCAGTTTTGGAGTGGCTTGCAAAGATAAATTGACCCCCGCTGGTGACAATGATGCGGTGATTAAGTACATTTTGTATAGGGCTGATAAAGCCATGTACGCCGCCAAAGAGTGGGGCAGGGATATGGTGGTATATTATAATGATGGCAAAAATGTTCGCTTTGACTGTGACAATGAGACAAGTTAGACCTATTCCAAAACCTCATTTTGTACCCTATTTTTTGCAGTGCAAAATGTTGGTTTTGGAATAGGGTCTATTAAAGGGTTGGCGCAACAATCTCGAACAATTCGTTATCCTCGTTTTCCGAAAGAATTTGGTGACAGCAATTTTCGCCCTCTTTAGGGATGACTTTGTTATACAAGTCTAATGAGGTGGTTACAGCAACATGGCGAATGTCGCTGTCAATACCTTTGACAGCGTGGATTATTTGGCGTTTTAACCCTTTAATATGTCCATCCTCGACTTCCGTTGCCAAATCAAGCCCAACCACAACCATGCCGCCGTTTATTTGCACCACGGCATCATCAATCCCTGCTAGGCTCACTAAATAGTCGGAAATGGCATCTTCACACAGCTCCAAATAGGCGTGATGTTCTTCAAACTCCGCCACACTATCATCACTTGTGCAAGATGCAACCACGGCAAGTACTAACAACAAAAGCATTATAAATTCCTTCATATTACTCAACTCCCAAAAATTAATTGTAATTATTATGTCTAATATGATATAATTATATAAAATTTTACAAGAGGTGTTATCATGGAAAAATTTGCAAGAAAACATTATCGGGTGGCACAAAAGGAAGCTGCCGCCACCCCTCATGTCCATATGGAAAAGTTTCGTAAGCATGGCAAAAGGTTTTTATTAGTTGGTTTTGGCTTGTTGATTGCCGTTTGGCTTGAAGGGTTATTAGTTGGATATTTAATTGGAAAAAATCGTGGACGATAATTTAAGGAGATAATTAAAAATGAAATTAGGAATGGTAGGACTGCCAAACTCTGGTAAGTCAGCACTTTTTAACGCTTTAACGGGTAGCCGTGTGGCATCTGGAAATTATCCTTTTTCTACTATTGATAAAAATGTAGGTATTGTAATTGTTGGAGACCCAAGGTTGCAAGTTATCAGTGATATTTATGAATCTAAAAAAATAACCCACGCAACTATTGAATTTGTGGACATTGCGGGGCTTGTTAAGGGTAGTCGTGACGGAAGTGGGCTTGGAAATAAATTCCTGTCACATATTCGTGAAATGGACGGTTTGGTTCATGTTGTGCGTTGTTTTGAAGACGAAAACATCCCTCATGTAGATGGTGACATTGACCCTGTTCGGGATATGGAAACCATTGATATGGAGCTGATTTTTGCTGACATGGAGCAAGTTAACAAGCGTATCGAAAAGGTGAAAAAGGAAAACAAAAGTGGTAAGGGCGGGAGAGAAGAAATTGCCTTGTTGGAGCGGGTTATGGGCTGGCTGGAAGATGAAAAGCCAGTTAAAACCATGGAAATCACCCTAGATGAGCGTGTGGTGCTTGGTGGCATGGGGCTTCTGACCTTCAAACCCATGATTTACGTAGCAAACATTAGCGAAGAAGATTACGAGTGTATTTACGGTGACAACCCTAAAAACTCCGTAATTGTTAATATGCGAAAATATTTGTCAGACAAATACAGTGGTAACGAGGAAGTTTTTGTGGTTGCCGCCAAAATGGAAGAAGATTTGTTGGACATGAACGATGATGAGAAGCTGGAGTTTTTGGAAGAAATCGGAGCAAGTGAGCCAGCTCTTAGCAAAATTACCGCTGCTGGTTATTCCGCTCTTAACCTAATGTCGTTTTTGACGGCAGGTCCTAAAGAGGTTCGTGCTTGGACTATACCATCGGGTACAACTGCCCATAGGGCTGCTGGCAAAATCCACACCGATATTGAGCGGGGATTTATCCGTGCAGAGATTGTTAATTATGATGTTTTGGTGGAGAAGGGGACTTATAATGCCTGTAAAGACGCTGGTCTTGTTCGGTTAGAGGGTAAAGAATACGTTGTTCAAGAAGGCGATATTATTCTGTTTCGCTTTAATGTATAAAGGTTGCCCCTGCCTACACAAAACACCCCCGAAGTGTGTACGATAAACGCTTCGGGGGTGTTTTGTGTTTTCGTATTAGGGCGAAACCTTATGTTTATCCAAAAATGAAGCACTTGTCGTCCATCCACGCATCGGAACATATTAGGCTTCACATACCAATTACAGAGCCATTCACCACATTTATATTCAAATCTTCGGCTAAAAATTCTTCTAAAGGGTAATCAGAAATAATTGTTAAATTGCCGTTTTCAAGATGGATATTTGCTTGTTGAAAAAACCATTCTGCCCTAATGGGTATAAATAGCGTCACAATACCCTCGGAAACATCGTTATCCCAAATATATAGAGTTGAGACACCGCCCAAAGAGCCTTGCCTAGAAATGGCAGTAGACCAATCACTACTTTGTACCGAAGCTGAACGACCACTACGGACTATGATTTTGAGGTCGGCATCTAGCAAGTTTATTTCTAAATTCTCTACATTCCCAAGCCATCCATTGAATGTCACAAGGAAGTTCGTGGGGTTTGGGGTAAAGTCAGACATTGGTGCATAAGGGAATCTGTATGGAAAAGTTGCTCGCATATTGTCGGATGCTTGAATGAGTTCTCTTATGGAATTTACCCCAGACCACGCATTTGCCCTTGACTCCGATGCTGATACTTCCGTATTCATAGCAAATCCGAAAGCCATCAACGCAGTAAGTGACAACATAACAATAATTTTTTTACTTTTAGTTTTCATGGGTAATATCCTCCCTAATTATGGGTAATTATAATGATTTGAACAACTTCATCATAAACATACCCCGCAGAAATTGCAATTCTAGATGTTACTTTCCATCGTAGCACGAAATTCCAAAAATTGCAACAACAAAATTTGCAGACTTAAAACAAAATCAATATTTTTACGTATATCTTTATGTTACAAACAAAATAAGATCGGAGTAAAATGAAAATGGAAATTATGCCAACAATCATTAATACCACGGCAAAGGTTTTTCTTTTAATTCCCTTTTGACAAGCTATCATAAAAATGTTACACTTGTATAGTCACATTTATTTGGAGGATTAATTATGCACAAATTAGGTATAGATATAGGTTCTACAACGGTTAAATTAACATTGCTGGATGGGGTAGGGGAACTTGTGTTTTCCCGATACCAACGGCATTTTTCTGACATACAACAGACCTTACGAGAGTTATTTCAAGCAGCTTCAGAAGAATTTACAAATGTTCAATTTGTTGCTTGCATTACAGGTAGTGGTGGACTTACTATTTCTCAGTGGATTGGCGTTCCGTTTGTGCAGGAGGTTGTGGCTGCGGCAAAAACAGTTGCGGTGGTTGCCCCTCAAACGGATGTTGCCATTGAAATTGGTGGGGAAGATGCCAAGATAATTTACTTTACAGGCGGTATAGAACAGCGTATGAACGGCATTTGTGCTGGCGGTACAGGCAGTTTTGTTGACCAAATGGCGTCATTGCTTCAAACTGACGCTTCTGGACTTAATAAGCTGGCAGAAAATCACAAAGTAATCCACCCAATTGCGGCACGTTGCGGAGTTTTTGCAAAAAGTGATATTCAGCCATTGATAAACGAGGGGGCGGCAAGGGAAGATTTAGCCGCTTCTATTTTTCAGGCTGTTGCCAGCCAGACCATTTCGGGACTGGCACAGGGCAAGCCAATACGTGGTAATGTGGCGTTTTTGGGTGGACCTTTGCACTTTTTGCCACAACTTAGGGAAAGGTTCATCGCATCTCTTAATTTAGGTGAAGATAATGTTATTGTGCCAGAAAACTCCCATTTGTTTGCAGCGTGGGGGGCGGCATTGTCGGCAAGTGGAGATGCGTTTAATTTTGAACAACTATTACATAATCTAGAAAATAATAAGGTGATAAGCCACGAAATCGCCCGCATGGATAGGCTTTTTGAAGATGAAGCTCAGCTTGATGCTTTCAAAAAACGCCATGAAAAGGCAACCCTTCCAAGACGTGACTTTGCAAGTTATAGCGGTCAATGCTTTATCGGCATTGATGCTGGGTCAACAACCACAAAACTTGCTGTAATTTCTGAGGATGGCGAGCTTTTACATTCTCATTATGGCAGTAATGAAGGTAGTCCTTTGCGTATGATTACCAAAGCTTTGAAAGAGATTTATTCCAAAATGCCAGCAGGTGCTACAATTGGCGGGGCGTGTGCCACGGGTTACGGTGAATACTTGGCGCGTGCCGCCTTTAATATTGATTATGGTGAAATTGAAACGGTTGCACACTACAAAGCGGCGGCGTTTTTTGAGCCTAATGTGGACTTTATTTTGGACATTGGTGGGCAAGACATGAAGTCAATGCGTATCAAAAACGGTGTTATTGACAATGTGTTGCTTAACGAAGCTTGTTCGGCTGGTTGTGGTTCTTTTATTGAAACCTTTGCAAAATCCCTTAATATGGATATTCCTAGCTTTGCTGACATTGCCTTGTTCGCCAAAAACCCTATCGACTTGGGTAGTCGTTGCACCGTGTTTATGAACAGTAGGGTTAAGCAAGCTCAGAAGGAAGGGGCAGAGGTGGCGGATATTTCGGCGGGGTTAAGTTACGCTGTTATTAAAAATGCCTTGCAAAAGGTTATTAAGATAACCGACCCCAGCGAGATGGGCGAAAAAATCGTAGTTCAAGGTGGCACATTTTATAATAATTCCGTCTTGCGGGCTTTTGAAAAGATTGCGGGTTGTGAGGTTTTGCGTCCCGACATTGCGGGGCTTATGGGTGCTTTTGGTGCGGCTTTGGTTGCAAGAGAGCAGGTGCAAGGGATTGCAGGCGATGCTGGCAATGACAGCAAAAGTGGGATATTGGACTTGGCAGAACTTGAAGCCCTGCAAATTGACAGTTCTATGGCACGTTGCGGGATTTGTGAGAATAACTGTATGCTAACCATCAATAAATTTGGTGGTGGGCGTGTGTTTATTTCTGGAAACCGTTGCGAGCGTCCACTAGGCAAACAAACGTCAGATGCCCCACGTGGGCAAGACTTGTATCAATATAAATATGAGCGTATTTTTGACTATTCACCACTACCAGTAGAGGAGGCACATCGTGGCAAGGTGGGCATTGTTCGTGCGTTAAATTTATATGAGAATTATCCATTTTAGCACACTTTTTTCACGCATTTGGGCTATGAGGTGGTGCTGTCACCGCCGTCCAGTCGTGCCGTGTATGAAAAAGGTTTGGAAAGTATGCCGTCAGAATCTGTATGCTATCCTGCCAAGCTTGCCCACGGTCATGTGGCAGAGCTGATAAACGCTGGTGTCACCAACATCTTCTATCCCAGCGTCGTTTACGAGAAGCGAGAGTATAACGAACCCAGTGATTGTTTTAATTGCCCGATTGTAGTAAGTTATCCAGAAGTTTTGCGGACTAATGTAGATGAAATCGAGACATTGGGTATAACTTTCCGCAATCCTTTCCTTAACATGGATGACAATAAATCTATGATTCGTGAACTTCAGCGGGAATTCGCGAATATTCCTAAGGCGGAAATAGCACAAGCCGTAAAACTTGCTTATGCAGAAGCCGAAAGAGTTAAAACTGACATCCGTGAAAAGGGCGAAGAAATGCTTGCACAGGTAGTGTCCACAGGTGACTATGCCATTGTGTTAGCGGGTCGCCCTTACCATCTTGACCCAGAAATTAACCACGGTATTTCCAAAATGATTGCGGATTTTGGCGTTACTGTGCTTACTGAAGATGCAATCAGCCATCTTGCCAATGCCCACATCAATGGTCCGTTAAATGTGCGTGACCAATGGGTGTATCATAGTCGTCTATATGCTGCCGCAACTTATGTTGCCGAAAGTCCTCACTTGGAATTGGTTCAACTAAACAGCTTTGGTTGCGGTTTGGATGCGGTGTCCACGGATGAGGTGCAGGAAATTTTGGAAGGTGCCGGCAAAATCTTTACCTGCCTTAAAATTGACGAGGTGAACAATCTCGGTTCGGCTCGTATCCGTATCCGCTCTCTATTTGCTGCACTTGAGGAACGTAAAAAGAGAGGTTTAGCACCGCAAAAGCCAGTCCCTCGCCATCAACGTGCGATGTTCACCAAAGAAATGAAGGACAAACATACAATTATATGTCCCCAAATGGCACCAATACATTTTGAGTTGCTGGAAACAGCCTTTAATGAAGCGGGATATAAATTAGTAGTAATGCCTGCCATGGACAGGGAAGCGGTGGATATTGGCTTGCGATACACCAATAACGACGCTTGTTATCCTGCGATTATCGTGGTGGGTCAGCTATTGAAAGCCTTGCAAAGCGGGGATTATGATTTGAATAACACATCTGTTATAATGTCCCAGACGGGGGGCGGATGTCGTGCGTCTAATTATATGGGTTTTATTAGACGAGCTTTACGCAAAGCAGGCATGGAGCATATCCCAGCCATTTCCCTTTCAGCTGGTGGCCTAGAAAAGCACCCTGGTTGGAAATTGTCTGCAAAAGACATTATGCGTGCGGTGAAAGGGCTTGTTTACGGAGATTTACTAATGCGTGTGTTGTATGCTACCCGCCCATATGAAGTTGAACAGGGGTCTGCAAACACTTTGTATGACAAATGGATGGAGGTTTGTAAAAAAGACCTTATCAATGGAAATTCTGCCAGCTACAAAAGGATTTGCGGGGAAATTGTAAAAGAGTTTGACAACCTACCCTTGTTAGACATCACAAAACCTAAAGTTGGTGTAGTGGGAGAGATACTGGTAAAATTCCATCCCACCGCCAACAACGATATTGTAACTCTACTAGAAGCCGAAGGGGCTGAGGTTGTGGTTCCTGACTTGCTAGATTTCTTCCTATATACGTTTTATGGTGCAAATTTCAAACATCAACATTTGGGTGGTTCTGCACTTTCTAAAGCCATCTTTAACACCGCCAACAAAGCTATGGAGCGTAACCGTAGACACATGGTCGCCGCATTAAACACTAGCAAGCGTTTCCATGCACCAAAACCCATTGAGGAGTTGGCAGAGATGGCAAAGCCTTATTTGTCACTAGGTAATGTCAGTGGCGAGGGTTGGTTTTTAACGGCAGAAATGGTAGAGTTGCTACATTCAAATGTGCCAAACATCATCTGCACGCAGCCTTTTGCCTGTCTACCTAATCATGTAACGGGCAAAGGGATGATAAAAGAATTAAAAAGGCATCACCCTAACGCCAACATTGTCCCCATCGATTATGACCCAGGTGCATCGGAAGTAAATCAACTTAACCGAATAAAACTAATGCTTGCAACAACACAAATGTAATGTGGTTAGATAAAACCCCGTAATTACGGGGTTTTTCAATGCACAAAAAACTTTTTTGAAAAAAATTGAATTTTTTTCAAAAAAAAGCTTGACATTTAATTTCAAGGATGATATACTAAGTTTCGTTGCTTCGGCGAACGATGTCGAGGTGACTTAGAGATTAGAAACAGAGAAAGTTCAACAGAGCAATATCAAAGCAAGCACACCCCATAAAACTTTCTTGATTGATTGTCTACGGATTAGCTTGCAAGATTAAAGACAAGAACAAAACAAGTAAGACAAAAGCAAGTAAAAACAAAAACAACTCGCTCCTTGAAAACCGAATAATTATAAAGACCAAATCAAACTCAACCAGCTTCGGCTGTGCTGAGAGAGATTTACTTAGAATTAACCAACCCTTAAAAGTCAATTCTGTACTTCAAA
>WQZZ01000043.1 GCA_009780485.1 Defluviitaleaceae bacterium
AACATTGCATCCATCAAGGTTATCGAGAAAAACGGTGGCATTAGGGTAAACATGATAACAAACCGTGTTCGTGGCGAAAAAAGACTAACCCGTATTTATGAAATTGATTTAACGAGGAGGCAATAAAATGATTGAAATGTTAGCACAAGCAGACTTTGAAAAAGAAGTTTTGGAAGCCCAGATGCCCGTGGTTGTAAATTTCTCTGCCACTTGGTGCGGACCATGCAAAATGCTGTCCCCAATCTTGGAAGAAATTGCAGGGGAGCTGAATGGAAAAGTTAAAATTTTGAAAGTTGACATTGATGAAAACAAAGAGCTGACAAAGCAATTTGGCATTCGTGGTGTGCCTACCATGCTTGCCTTCAAGGGCGGAGAAATGGTAGAGAGGATTTCCTTCAACGGAGAAAGAGAAGCCCTTCAAACCCAAATTGCATCTTTTGCATAAAATTTAGAAATCCACATCTGGTAGGGGCGGGCAATGTCCGCCCCATTTCTAAAGACGACACCGCCAAATGAAAGCAGGGATTTTTATGAGCGTTCCAAAAGATAAAAAGCGAAAACGCAGTAATATAATTTTGGTGTTGCTAATCATCAGCACCCTAGGTTTTGGTGCGGCGTTTTTCTTTAATCTAGGGGACGCCATAAATTACTGGCGGGACGGCAGGGATGCACAAGCACAAACCGAAATTATGCAGGACATTTTTGCAGAACAAATAGATGAAGTCATATCGCTGATAGCCCATATCACAGAAACGCCAGAAGCAGACCACGCACCAGAACCTTGGCAAGGTTTCCTAGATGGCAGTTTACTAGACGAAGTCAGAGAGCTAACAGAAAACCCTGACATTGTGGCATATATCACCATACCAGGCACACAGGTGGGCAATGCGGTAGTGCAAGGCACAAACAATGCCTTCTACCTAAACCACGACATTTTCCGCCGTCGCAATGTAAACGGTGCTTTATTCATGGACTATCGCAACACACCAGACTTTACCAACCCCAACACCATAATATACGGGCATAACATGAACAACGGCACTAAATTCCACAACCTACGCTTCTACATGCAACAAGAATTTTTTGAAAACCACCCCCATATAGTGGTTATTACGGATTATGCTGTGTTCATCTACGAAATCTTCTCCACCTTCTCCACCCGTGTTGACTTCGACTACATCCAAGTGCATTTTTACGACCGTGAGGAATTTGGCGAGCTGGTAGACGAAATTAACCGCCGTGCGGTGTTTGAAACTGGCATCACCGCCGACAGTTATGACCGCATCCTAATACTTTCCACCTGCACCAATGTGCGTGTGGATATGCGTTATGTGGTGGCAGGACGCCTAGCCCATCAAATTGAGCGATAAGCTAAAGTTTTGTCCACCATATGCCGATACAAGTATAAGGATTATACAATTTAGGAAGACAAATCCCAAGGAAGGGAGGCAAAACAAGTGATTACAAACTTGTTTTATCACTCGCATTACAGAGAGTTTTTGAATCGTCACGGTGGCGATAGCAACAATGTAAACTATCGTGGTAGCGTTTACAACCGTGGACATATTCAGCGAACCCACAAAGCCGCAGAATCCTCTGTGCTTCTCAACAAAAATGACAGCCCCCACACCCTGCAATTTGTGCGGGCTTTGACCCAAAATGTGGTGCAGTTAAAAGATTCTGCCCGCAGATTTTCCAACGACGCTATTAGTTTGGCAAGTGTTCGCTCCGCTACCAGCTACGAAAAACATCTACAATGGATGGATGCAGACTTACGTCGCTTCACCGCCACATACAACAATTTAGGCACGATGGCAGACGGGCTTAGCCACGCAAGCGAGCTTGGAAAGTTTCAACACACCGTTCGCAACATAACACAAAACAACAGCATTTTGTTGTCCCATGTTGGTATTGTGGAAAGCAATGAACGTGGACTTACATACCACGGCATCGGCAATGCCAGCCAAAGTGAAATTGTTCTTGCCGCCGCAGAAGCCTTCAAAACCACATACAACGCTACAAGAGATTTTCTAATTCATCCCATGACCGCCCATATGGAGTTTAGTGATTTAAGATATTACTACAACTACACAATAGGCTCATCAACCTCCAACACTGTAAACCTAATCGAATCAGGCTTGCTGGTAGATTTTATAATGTAAGGAGCATATATGGAAAAATTTCAACAATGGCTTGACCACCCCACTCTGGACGAGGATACCCGTGCGGAGCTTTTGTGCTTGTCTGGCAACGAAAAAGAAATTGCAGAGCGTTTTCATAAGGATTTAGAGTTCGGCACAGGCGGTTTGCGTGGCATTATGGGGGCAGGCACAAACCGCATGAATGTTTATACCGTCCGCCGTGCAAGCCAAGGTCTTGCAGACTACATCTTGGACAAAACAACAGACGGGGCAGGGCGTGGTGTTGTCATTTCCTACGACAGCCGAAAGGACAGCCGTAAGTTTGCAGAGGAAACCGCAAACATCATGCTAAAAAACGGCATCACTGCCTATCTGTTTGAGGAGATGCGACCAACGCCCCAACTTAGCTTTGCCATCCGCCACTTAGGTTGCATAGCTGGTGTAATGGTGACAGCCAGCCACAACCCACCCGAATATAACGGCTACAAAGCCTATTGGGAGGATGGTGGGCAACTTGTCTACCCCCAAGACGAGGAAGTAATAGCCTACGTAAACCGCACAGAACCTCTAATCCCCACCCCACCAGCAGGCAACATCAAACTACTAGGCAAAGAATTAGACAAGGCATACCTATCCACGGTAGGGGCGACCATTGGTCGCCATACTCCTGAAACAAATCTCTCCATAATCTACACCCCCCTACATGGCGTAGGCAACACCCTAATGCCCCAAGCCCTGTCAAACGCTGGCTTTACCAACATCGCAGTCGTACCAGAACAAGCCCAGCCCGACCCAAACTTCACCACCGTAAAATCCCCGAACCCCGAAGACCCTGTCGCCTTCACCCTCGCACTATCTCTGGCACAAAAAAACGACGCAGATATAATAATCGCCACCGACCCAGACGCTGACCGCATGGGTATCATGGCAAAAAACACCACTGGCGAATACGAGCTACTAAGTGGCAACGCCACAGGAGTTTTGCTAACAGAGCATATCCTGTCCAAAGAAAACCTACCACCAAACGCAGGAATTATATCCACAGTAGTTTCCACAAGACTAACCCAAGAAATCGCTAAAGCCCATGGTGTCGCCTATGCCGAAACCCTAACAGGTTTCAAACACATCGCCGCCCAAATCCGTAAATGGGAGCAAGAAACAGACATCAACTTCATCTTTGGCTTTGAAGAAAGCTTCGGCTATATGGCAGGGGATTTTGTGCGGGACAAAGACGGCATTTCCGCCAGTGTGCTAATTTGTCAGCTTGCCGCCAGACTTAAATCGCAGGGAAAAACCCTTTTCGACCATTTGGATGAAATTTACAAAAAGTATGGCTATTACGCAGAGCTTGGTCGCTCAATCGTCCTAAAAGGCTTGGACGGGCGAGCCAAAATAAACCAAATGATGGACGACTTACGCAACAACCCGCCCAAAACCCTAGCAGGCATAGCCGTGGGAGAACCATATACCCCTGCCCCTGACGTACTCCACTTCACCCTAGAGGACGGCAGTTGGTTTTGTATGCGTCCATCAGGCACAGAACCAAAAATAAAAATTTACATGGGCGTAAAATCCGACACATCAGACAATGCCCAAAACCACCTAAACATGCTATCCGCCGCCCTTTACACCCACCTAAATATTTAATAAATTTTCACTTGCATAAAATCGATAAAAATGATATAATGTTTCTATGGGAAACAAAAGAGCAATCGCAAAGCGGTTGGCTAAGTATTTCGGTTAATTAAAAACGTATAACCGCTTTCCTTTGCCGAGGGGCGGTTATTTTCTCGAAGAAAACTGTTCTACTATGTATAATACCAGTCTTATCAATGCGATTGTAACCGTAACCGCACCAAAAATCACCATGATTATCTCAAAAGTAGACATAGGCTCACCCCCTTTCGAGAGGTTTAGCCAACCGCCTTGCTTATTTTGATTGCTCCAATTACGATTACACTACACACAAAAACAAAATTCAACAATTATTTCTAAAAGGCCATTAAAGGGCGGAGTGATACTCAACAAATTCTTGTTGATTTACCAGAGGTTTTGTGGTACAATCTAGAGAGTAATTGAAACCTTATAAACAAGGAGGAATTCATTATGAGCAAATCTGCAAGGGAAAGGAAGTTTTTGCCCCGCTTGGTTGCGGTGTTTCTTTGCTTGGTACTTATTCTTGTCAGCGTTGAACCTGTACGGATTTTTGCTGATGAAACGTCACAAGGCTCAGAGGAAGCCGTTGTAGAACAATCCCCTGAGGAAGACTTGGACAACGACCAACCAGAAAACGACGAAGAAGTTGACGAAGATACAGCAGACCCAAACCTAGACACAGACCCAGACGAACCCCTTGAAAACGGTGAGGGCGACGAAGACAAAGACACAGACCCCTCGGAAACCCCAGACAATCTCCAAACAGAGCCAAACGACAATGAACAAGCCATGGGCATCATCGTCATCCCAGGAGGCTTGCCACCAGAGGGCATGGATGTCCAGCCAATTCCGTTGCCCACAGCTTTTTTGACAGACTTAAAACTAAAAACCCTTCGTGCCATTGCCCCTGACATTATATGGGTGGACGGCACGCCAGAACTTCCCCTCGGTTCCGTCCATGACTTCGGTTTGCTAACCTTCGGAAACTTTACCGCAACATACAGCGGTTGGGGTTCTGGTGTGGCACATATGGAAAGTGGCGTTGCAATCGCTGGAAACCTGTATTTGTACAACACATACGGGGACTTTGGGCAGGCACACGACCATATTGGAAACACAACAATCCGCCCCCACAACCCCCGCCTGCTCATCGGTGGAGATTTTATAGAAACTGGCAGACCAAGCTATGCAAGCCTAATCTTACATGGCGGCGACCTTTTGATGACCATGGGTGCAGACATTGGTCTTGAATTTGAGTTTATCGAAACATCCACAGGTCAACATCGCCCCGACGAGGACGGTGACTGGATGACTGTACCCTTCACCGACCCAGCCGTTGTCAGCAACTTTTTCACATCTGCAAGCCACTATCTAAACTATCTCAACAACTTTTTCGCCACAGCAACAAGATATGATGAGGGGCGTATTTTCCGTGGAGAAATTACCCCACCCGCCAATCCTTGGGGTCAGGCGACTTTGAATTTGCCCGAAAACATGGAAAACTATGATTTAATCATACTTGACCTTGATGTTAGTAGCGGCAATATCAGTTTGCCCGCCCTTCCTTTCCCTGCCGACTTTACAGGCAATTATGTGATTAACATGGCAAACCACAACCCTGTACGCTTTGCTTCGGACACAAGCATATCAAGCCCCTTCGGGCTGACTGACATACACCAAGTGGGACGACATTTCAGCCATCGCATAATTTGGAATTTTACAGGCTCTGGCACAATAACTGATGATTACAATGTGGTTATCGGCTCTGTCCTTGCACCAAATGCGGATTTCCATGCCATGTTTGGCGGAAGCGTCAAGGGTGCTATTGTTGTAAACAATTTTTATCACGGGGCAAGCGGTTTTGAGGTTCACACCCCCACAGACCCAAACAACCCCCCTTGGGACATCGACAGACCACCATGGGTCGTTCGCCCGCCAGTAGAGCCACCACCACTTATCCCGATAGAGCCAGGCTTCCCCATATTCCCTATCGACCCAGATGAGCCACCCTTTGTTGACAAGCCTGTAGAACCACCAATTATTACCCCTCCAGAACCACAAGAACCTGAACCTGGCTCACCAGAAGAACCATCTGAACCACAAGAACCACCCACAACCGAAATACCACCAATAGAACCACCAACCTTACCACCAGTAACGCCCCCACCACCACCAATTACTCCCGAGATACCACCAGAGCTACCCACATCCCCAATTGACCCTGAAATCCCGCCATATACGCCAATCCCACCCTTCGGAGTAATCCCCATAGACCCCCTAGACCCGCCGTTTATAGGACTTGTCCCAATAGACCCATCCGAACCACTGCCACCAGGTGTCATACCAATCGACCCCCTAGACCCGCCAGCCATCGGGATAATTGTACCACCAATCTGGACATTACCACCAGTCGACCCATCCATACCACCTGAAACCATAGTGCCAGTCGACCCCAGAAAACCAATCGGTGTAATTTCCTTTGACCCATCCATACCACCATTTATAGGTGTCAAACCTCCCTTGGTAGCAACTGCACCTTCGCCTGCCAATCCCACACCAATTATGGAGGTCATAGCCATCGAAGAAACCACGGAACTTGAGGAAGAATTTATAGTGGTAGAAACAATCGAAGAAGTGCCGACAGCCACAATCCCCCCTATATCCAACAACCCACAAACCAATGACAACAACAATTCATCACAACACGCAATAATTGCCGCAACAGGGCTGACAATTTCTGTAGTCGGCTTGGTTTTCGCTGGACGACGCAGAAAGAAGCTGCTACAACCAAAATTCGCCCAAGACAAGCAATACTATATAAGTCCGCCATCCTTTACGCATACCACCAAACAAACCACACACCAAACCCGCCCGCCACAAGAACCTAAACAATAATGAAACCAATATCCCACCACGAACACAAAGGGAAGACCAAGGGTTGTACTTTTTAGAGATGTCCTAATGCTGTTGAGTGATAATGGAAAGCGGATACTCCATGTAGGAGTTATCCGCTTTGTAACGTACATTCGTTGCATATTGGAAGTGGCTGCTATATACCTATTTTACAAACCGCTTCGCCATCAATAAAACGCCCAACTTCTTCCTCAAAGCCGTATGTGGCAAACATTCTTTTTGATGTGGCATTGTCAGGGTCATATGTGGCAAAGCACCAGTTGGCATCACCAAAATACTTTGTTTTGACTTTTTCCATTGCAAGGCGGAGGATTTCTTTGCCATATCCCTTTCCCTGATGCTCTATGTCCACAAAAATCCGCCATATTTCATAACATGGTTCATCACAATATGGTTCATCATCCTTATCTGGGTGTGCATAACCAATCATCACAAACCCGACCATCTTGCCGTCTTTGTATACTGCATGTGGGTCAGCTCGGCTACCGTCACCCCTTTCGGTGAATTTTTTATTCAAATCATATGCTTGAGCCAAGCTTATTGAATTTGGTGCAACAAAATTATACTGTTCTTCCGTAACACTCAAATTTACACATTCCATCATTTCTTTGTCCAAAATAGATATTGGCTTTAATTCAATCATAATTAAATCCTCCTTACATAGCTAAACGAACGAAAATATCTTCACTTTCATCATCACCTATGGGCGACCAATCAAGGTCGGTTTTGACAAAACCAAGGCTCTCAAAAAGTTCTGCCATATCCTTTTCATCGGGATGGTATACGGCAAAAACAGTCGCAGCTTCCCCAAAAGGTTTCATGCGAATTTCGTCAAGCAAGATTGCGACAGCAGCCTTTTCATATCCCAAACCTACAGAATCTCTATCAACTGTAAAGGGCAGTATACGATAGCAGACTTCTTTGTAAACAGGGGAGTCGGTAAAATAAGCATAGGTAATAACCCCAACCATTTTGCCGTCAGCATAAATAGCACGGCTCTCCCGTAACCTGAGGTTTCTGCGGTTATTCTCAAAAGTATACGCCAGAGTGAGTGCGTTAGATAAGACATAATCCTCCCGCTCTTTCGGAATGTTAAGGGCTATACAGTCTTTCATTTCTTCGTCTAATAGTGTGATTTTTCTCAGTTCTATCATAACTAATATCTCCTCGATAATTTTCGGACTTTATTGTTGCGTTATTGTCGTCACCGACATCATTTACCCCTGTACCGATTGACAAAGTACCAGCAAAAAATTGAAGGCATACCCAATAATTATAATATGAACACGATGGATTGTCATCATTCTGTGGGACAGCTATTTTAGGGTCGTCCCTTTTTATGTTTGAAACACAGATTAATTATTAAGAATGGCTGGCAAAAAGCCAATTATAAAGCCCAGCACACCACCAAGGACTGCTATCCATTTCAGTTGCTTGCCCACCACAGACAAAAGCAGACCCTCCATCTCTTTCATGTCCAATTGGTTAATCTTCTCCTCCACCATTTGAGGGATGTTCAAAATACCAACCAAATACTGACCCGCCTTTTCCGCCAAAAAGGCGACAACAGGACGTACAATCGTTTCCACATCTTTATCCCTAGCGGATTTAGGCAGTAGTTCTGCTGGTGACATGGCAAGGATTGTCCCTGTCAACCTGTCGGCATGTCCACCCTCTTTTAACTGTGTGGAAAGGCTAATTACAGCTTCAGTCACCCATGTACGGGTTGCTTCTGGAACATCATCAAAACTCTGCTCCATCAACCAGTCAACAACCTTGTCAAGGTTTTGCGACATAACCGCCTGTCCAGCATCACTCTCCAAAAATTCCAGCAAACTTTCTGTCATATTGTCATAAATCTTATCGGGATTAACAAACATACCCAGCAAACCCTTGGCATTGTCCTTAACAATTCTTGTAACTGTTTGGCGTAAAAACTGTTCGCCTGTAGGATGTTCCAAAATTTTGCGACAAAAATCTGCTGACTGAGGTATATGTCTTCGTGCCATATTTTTCAAATATTCGGTAACTGTAGGTGGAACAATGTCGTTTATTTTTTTGCCCCTGCCAGCCTTTTCAATGAAATCAGGTGCGACGGTTTGTGAAAGGTAATCAATAGTGGCATGAACCTTTGTAGTCACCTGCGCCGACAATTCTTCCTCGGAAATACCTAGCCCGCCAGACACCATAGCACCAAGACTTCGAGAATCGTCCATGAAATTACAAAACATCTTACCCGCTTTGGCTGACACACTATCAATAACCCCAGTATTACTAACCGCATCCACCAAAGCTTCTGGCGTAAGCAGAGAATTGCCCAGCACATCCCCGATGTTCTTAGCAAGAATTGCCTTTTCCTTAGGGATTAAGCCAGGGGTAAAAGGCAAGGTAAAACCCCCAATCCGCAATGGTCTATGGGGGCGAAAAAGCATGACAATGGCAAGCACATTGGTAGAAAAGGCGATTACGGCACCCAAAACTGGCATAAGAAAAAAGCTTACAACATCACCAAACATCCCACGTACCTGTAGCGTCTACCACCGCATCCTCGTTAATTTTATATGAAAGTGTCGCAAGGCTGTCCGCCAAACGAATACTTTCTACAACCATACGTTTAGGCATTTGCAAGTCTACCCCTGTAAAATTCCAAATGCCTTCAATCTCACTTTTCGCCAATATCTTAGAAGCGTCCATGGTTTCTTTATTTGGCAAAGTTATAACGGCAACATCTGGACAGTCGGCTGCATTTTCCAGATAACTTTCCAAATCTGCCAAATCCTGTACAACAAACCCGCCCACAGTTTGTCCGATAACCTTAGGGTCATAGTCAAAAACCGCAACAAAACTAAATCCCTTAGCGATTAGATGAGGATTGTCCACAAGCACCGCCCCAAGACCAGATGCACCAAGCAAAACCATGGTATGCTGATTGTCAAGCCCCAAAATATACTGCATTTCTTTGTGTAAAAACTCCACATTATAGCCATAACCCTGCTGTCCAAAACTTCCAAAATTGTTAAGGTCTTGGCGTACTTGGCTGGCGGTTGTACCCATACGCTCTGCCAGTTCTTTAGACGAAACCCGCCATACATCCCTTTCCATTAGTCTGGTTAAAAATCCGTAATACCTTGGTAAGCGTCGTATTACCGCTGGTGAAATTTTTCTAACATCCTTCATTTGTTGTCGCCTCCTTGCGATAAACTTCCTACTTTATATATTTTTCGGCAATTCTCGTCAGTTACTTAACATATTTATTCATATCGCAGGGCTTCGATTGGGTCTAACTTTGATGCCTTGTTTGCTGGGTAATACCCGAAGAACAGCCCAATCAACATAGAAAAGCCTACGGCGATAAAAATGATAGAAACAGATGGCAGTGAAGGGTTCTCTAGTAGCAAACTGCCCACATAGCCCAGAACCATACCAAGAGCAACCCCCAAAATGCCACCGATGGCACAAATTATCACGGCTTCCACCACAAACTGTATACGAATGGCGGAAGAACGTGCGCCCAAAGCCTTCCTTGTGCCGATTTCACGGGTACGCTCTGTAACTGACACCAACATGATATTCATAACCCCCACACCCCCAACCACCAAGGAAATCCCAGCGATAACCGCAACCGCAATGGCAAGGGTGTCCATTATGGTTTCTGTTACCCCCAAAATAGTGTCCATGGGCAGTGCGGCAACAGTAAACCTAGGGTTATGGGCATAAAGTGGACTAAAAAAATCCAAGATATGTCGCACAAAGCCAGAAATTTCCACACCAGGCTCTACCATAACCACGAAGCTTTGATGCCCTCCACCGCTTCTCGTCAGCAAATTGGCTGTGGTGATAGGTATATAAAAATCTGTACGCCCAGCACTTCCACCGCCCATGCCAAGCAGCGACAAACCAATGTCTATATGTTCATATACGCCAACAATCATAAAAATGTCTGATACCCCAGCCAAATCAATGCGAATTTCTTGTCCAAGTGGGTCAGCATAAGGGAAAAGCTCGTCCGCCAAACGATGGCTAATAACGGCGACATAACGACGAGACAACACATCCGAATCATTAATAAAACGACCATTCATCATATTTATCCCATTGGTTTGTCCAAAACCAGGGTTCACACCAACCACCGACACATTAACCCCAGCCCGCAAATCCCCCGCCCAACCATTACCCACAGGGTGGGTCAACCCCATTGCGGTAATATTAGGGTGATGGATGCCATAAAACCTTTCTATCATTTCATCAGTAATAAAATCAACCTCCAGCGGTGCTGGTGATGCACCCCCAAAGCCCACTGTAAAATCCGTACCACCCCTGGGGTGTAAAGTTACTTGAATATTATTAGCTCCAATAGAGTGCATTTGGTCTGTGACCACATCAGTCATTGCCCCGCCAACAGTAACAATGGCAATAACCGCCGAAATACCAATAATAATCCCAAGCATAGTAAGAAGCGAACGCATTTTGTTCGCCCGCAATCCCTCTAAAGCCAGTTGTATATTTTCCCATAAAAACATCCACACACCGCCCGCCCAATCTTCCCAAAGCAACCCAACAACCCACGCCCAACCACTTCTACGACCACACCAACCCCATCTGGTAGGGGCGAGCATTGCTCGTCCCACTTATGCAGACAATACCGTCCAACCCAAAATATATGTGCCATCAGACATATGGCGAGCAATGCTCGCCCCTACCAATCCTTAATCTCCCCGTCATGTAGGGTTATGGTACGCTGGGTTTCCCCTGCCAGCTCTTTATTATGAGTTATAAGCACAATCGTTTTACCCTGCTCTTTGTGCAAGCGATGAAAAATATCCATAACCAACCGCCCTGTGGCGGAATCCAATGCCCCAGTAGGCTCATCCGCCAACAAAATATCAGGGTCATTCGCCATGGCACGTGCAATGGCAACCCTCTGCTTCTGCCCGCCACTAAGCTCTGACGGTCGATGGCTTGCCCTGTCACTCATACCCACCATTTCCAACAGTTGCAAGGCATGGCGGTTACGTTTCTCAGCACCTATCCCGCCATACAACATAGGCAATTCCACATTACGTAAGGCAGACGAGCGAGGGATAAGGTTAAACGTCTGAAAAACAAAACCAATCTTTTGGTTACGAATGTCACTTAACTGGTTGTCACTCAACTCCCCGATTTCTTGCCCTGCCAGTTGATAGCTTCCGTCAGTGGGTCTATCCAACGCACCCAATAAATTCATCAATGTAGATTTGCCACTGCCAGACTGCCCAACAATGGACACAAACTCACCTTTTCTAATGTCCAAATCAATCCCTTTGAGTATGTGCAATTCATTAGGTGTTCCAATATAAAAATTTTTACTAATACCCCTCATCTTTATAACTACTTCTTTTTTCATCGGGCGACACTCACTTCCATGCCGTGGCTTACATTGCTGGCATTGTTTATAACAACTGCCCCCTGCACCAAATCTGGGCTTGCAATCTCAACCAAAAAGTCCGCCTCTAAGCCTACCGCCACACAAACACGCCTTGCCCTGCCGTTTGCAACCACAAAAACATGGTCGCCCCCCTCATCAGTGGCAACCGCATCAAAAGGAACAGCAAAAACACCGTGCCTCTCCTCTAAAATCACATTAAGCCTTGCGTTCATACCAATCATTAGCGGTGCTTGCGGGTCAACAGAAATTTCTGCACCAAATTCCACGTCACCTTGTGGACTACGTGTTGCAGCAGGGTCAATACCCACCACGACACCCCTAAAAACCCCATCACCAGTGGCATCTGTGCGAATATCCACCCCCATGCCCGCACGTACTCTGGTGGCATCATATTCCCGCATACTTGTAACAATCCGCAAGCTATTAGTATCTTCAATCGTAAACAAAACCCCATGGGCAGGCGAACCTATACGCACATTAGCCACCGTTACAGTACCTGATATTGGGGAGCGTATAACACTTTCTTCTAATTGTCGCTCTAATCTCAGCAATGCAATCAACTGGGCTTCATTTGCCATGTCCACCCCCAGCCCTTCTACTATCTCCGCAAGCTGTGTCAAATCCTGCTCGGCAAAATCCGCTACGGTTGCCGACCTAAGAGATGCTTCATAAGCAAACCTAGCCGCGTCCAACTGGGCAGACGCAACCTCCACAGCCCTAACAAGCCCTTCTTCCGCCAGCACAAGACCCGCCCTAGCTTCAGCATATCCAATCTGTGCCTGTAACAACTCATCTCCAGATTGGTTATAAACATCCACGGAAATCAAACCTAAAGCCAGCAAGCCCGCATTGCTTTCATGTTGCTGTTCCACATCTTCAAGACGCTCCAAGGCTGTGTTGACAGCATAACGCCCAGACACCAAGGTTGGATAACCGTCATTCAACAAATCTGCCACGGCATTGTCATAAACCTGTTGCGATGCCTCCAAATTTAGTCGGGCAACTTCCACCATAGGGTTTGCGGCTTCACCCATAGCATCTGCCAAAGCCGTTTCCGCAAGTGCAAGCAGACCACCCTGCTCAGTCGCCCCAATTTCCGCCCGCATCTGCAAAATCTCCAACTGCAAATCCGCTGTGTCAAGCACCGCCAAAATCTGCCCCGCCTGCACCACCTGCCCCACATCCGTCAAAACATCTTCCACAATAAAACCAAGATTTGTAGAAACATCACGGCTGTGCAAACTTTCCACCGCACCCCTAAGCAAAACGGTACGGTTAAGAGTTATAGGTTCTAATGTCGTGGTGCTGACCTCGGTTGCCGTCCCACTGTTAAGGATAACCGCAATAACAACTACCAAAACAACCACCAAAACCCCAGCAGAAACACCAACAAGGGTTTTCATTTTTTTATCAAACCTGTTCATCTATGTTCATCCTTCCGCCATTTATGCACAAATATCCAAACTAATTATATACCAGCGTTGATTTACAGTCAAGCAAAGAAAATAAACACTTGACAAATGGCGGAATATGTTATATAATGCCAACAAGTGGCGGTTTTCTTCGGAAAATAAACACACGCAAGATGGGTAAAGAATTGAACGCCCTTCCCATCTTGCGTACCGTACGCCACGCAAAACATGACCTAGTGTAGATTATACACCACCTAGGTCTGGTTTGCAACACATTTTTCAGACGAGAGGTGAAAAACCATGAAAAGCCAAAACCATGATACCGCCAAATTTACCCGAGCATTTACATTCGCCAGTGCATGGAAAGATATTTTCGAGTGCATAGAGGAGTTAAAAGAGTTGGAGCAAGACCCAGAAAGTAAGTACACCAAGTCTCTAGAACTCTTAGAAAAAACAGCCGAAGCTGTCCATGAAGAAAGCATTGAAAGACACCAATAAACCAAACACCCTTGCACACTCAAGGGTGTTTTTATTTTATTCAAACACACAATTTCCCACAAATGGTAGGGGCGGGCATTGCCCGTCCCATGTCTGCTGGCACTTTCCTTTGTGACTAAACGTTATCGTCTGTATAAGTGGGACGGGCAATGCCCGCCCCTACCAGATTGTAAAATTGTGTGGTTGAATAAAATATCAATTTTTGACGAAAATTAAAAGTTGCACATGAAAAGGGGGATTAGAGTGAAAATATCCACTGACTTGGACAAAAATATCGAATACTTAGAAGATTTATTCGCCGATTTTGGGGACTTGGTTAAACGAAAGTTTCCCATTGGTTCCAGCTTACGGCGGTGGGCATATGTGATATACCTAGATGGCATGACAGACCGTGGTGTGCTAGAGCAGACCATTCTGCCCCGCATTATGGCAGGGTCACAAAAACCGCCAGAAATGTTTTTCCACAGAGAGATGAGCCTATTAGAAACCCTAAAAGACGGGGGCATGACAACGGCAGACCTGCGGGAAGAAACTGATATGAACAATATCGTTCATATGGTTTTGTCTGGTGACACCGCCCTGCTTGTGGACGGCGACGAAGCTGGCATCCTTATAGCCACAAGGGGATGGCCAAACCGTGGCGTGCCAGAAACTAGCACAGAGGTTGTAGTACAAGGGTCAAACGAAGCCTTTACAGAGGTCATGCGTTTCAACACAGCCCTGTTACGCCGTCGTGTTAAAGACACCAACCTAAAAATAAAACAAAGCAATGTGGGACGACGTAGCAAAACGGATATTGCCGTGTGTTATATGGAGGATGTCGTACGCCCAGAGGTATTGGAAGAAGTCGAAAAACGCCTAGCCAACATTGCGGTTGACGGCATTTTGGATGCAGGTGCATTAGAGGAGCTTATCGAAGAAGACATCGCAACCCCTTTCCCACAATGCCAAATTACCGAACGCCCCGACAAAGCCGCCAGTGGCTTAATGGAAGGACGTGTGGCAATCCTAGTTGACAATTCGCCCACCGCAATACTTGTACCAGCCACCATGAACAGCTTCTTCCAAGCCAGCGAGGACTATTCCCAAGGCTGGGAAATCATGTCCTTTACCCGCTTATTGCGATTTGCAGCGGCGTTTTTTGCACTGGCTTTACCAGGTCTTTACATCGCAATCACAACCTTTCACCCAAATATGTTGCCCACCCTTTTGGCTTTCAAAATGGCGGCAGCAAGGGAAGCTATACCAATCCCTGCCGTAATGGAAATTTTAATTATGGAATTTGCCTTTGAATTATTGCGAGAGGCGGGTATTCGCCTACCTCGTCCCGTGGGTAGTTCTATCGGCATAATCGGTGGTTTGATTGTGGGTGATGCGGCGGTGTCCGCTGGACTTGTCAGCCCGCTAGTGGTTATTGTTGTGGCACTTACAGGAATTGCCAGCTTTGCAATCCCTAATTACTCTATAGTATCCGCATTTCGCCTATGCAAATTCCTTGTAATTGCACTCGCTGCCGCTCTTGGTCTGCTAGGCTTCTGGGTAGCCCTAATAATCATACTAATCCATCTAGCCAGCATGAAAACCTTCGGCTTGCCCTACCTTTTCCCCTTCGCAGCAGGTGACGTAAACGGATATACCGACTTCAAAGACAGCTTATTCCGAGCGCCAATAACATTTATGAAAAAACGCCCAATTTACGCCAACCCCGACCAGCAAAACCGTCAGCAACCACCAAATTTGGGCAACCCCCATAGAAAGGAGTAGGGCATGAAAAATTTCGCTTTTAATGACAAAATATCCCTTAGACAAGT
>WQZZ01000044.1 GCA_009780485.1 Defluviitaleaceae bacterium
AAACCTAAAAAAAGACTTTGGGGATTTGAACATTCTAAAGGATGTTTCTGTTAAGATTGAAGACGGGGAACGTGTGGTCATAATAGGGCCGTCTGGCAGTGGCAAATCCACATTTTTGCGTTGCCTTAACCTGCTAGAACAGCCCACTGGTGGCAAAATTTTAGTGGATGACGTGGACATCACCGCAAAAAAAACCGATATTAACGCCGTCCGTCTAAAAATGGGCATGGTGTTCCAACACTTTAACCTATTTCCGCACAAAACGGTGCTGGGCAACCTTACCCTCGCCCCTGTGCAAACAGGTCTAATGAAAAAAGCCGAAGCCGTAGAGGTGGCAATGCAACTCCTAAAGCGTGTCGGCTTGGCTGACAAAGCAAATTCTTATCCCGTGCAGTTATCTGGCGGACAAAAGCAACGTGTGGCAATCGCCCGCAGTCTTGCAATGCGTCCCCGCATGATGTTGTTTGACGAGCCAACATCAGCACTAGACCCCGAAATGGTAGGTGAAGTGCTGGACGTAATGCGTGACTTGGCAAACGAAGGCATGACAATGGTTGTCGTAACCCACGAAATGCACTTTGCCCGAGACGTAGGCAGTCGTGTACTATTCATGTGCGACGGTGGCATAACCGAGGAAGGCACACCCGACCAAATCTTTGGCAACCCCCAATGCGAACGCCTACAACAATTCCTAAACAGCATAACATTCTAACCACCCACAACCCAAATACTTTATAACCTCACACACTGTTTACAATTATAATCATGGTAGGGGCGGGCATTGCCCGTCCCAGTCCGATTGACGACACCGTAAATCCCAAAAGTATAGTGCCAACAGAAAAAGGACGGGCAATGCCCGCCCCTACCATTTATATTAATTTTGAAAAAGCACTTGCAAACAAGACCTTGGATGATGTATAATCATCTTTAGGTCTATGTATTTAGACTGGGTAACACGTAATGGTGGGACTCTTTTCGATGGTTGTACCCACCATTACGTGGTTTCTATTTACCCAATGTCAGGTTGCGAGACTTGCAACAACATTATAACATCAATCGACAGACCCTGTCAAGGTTTTTATGAAAATCTTGACATTTTTTTGCACATTTGTTGTCTTGCTTCTTTTATTGTGGTATAATCATAATAATCACACCTGTTAGGAGTACCATATGTCCAATTTATACCTTTGTGCTTCCCAAGAAGAAAACCGCATAGCTTACGAATTTAACACAACAGGTATTAAGGTCTATTCTTTTGAGGAGGCTTTATACCACTGTCTGCACCATTGGCGACAGTCCATGGAGGATTTTTTGGCGACCCCATTTATCCAGTGGATGGAAAGCCTTGGCTTGCACCATATCGCCGTTAAAATGCGTGACTTGTCGGCTATGGAAAACACTTCCATGGCTTACCTATCCTTCCTTTCCCTCGTAGACTATTTACCCAAAGAAAGCTTGGTGGGACTGCAAAAAGAGCTAACAGCATGGGAAAAACGTCATATTTGGGAAAAACACAAGGAGCAGGGGGACTATTGGCTATCCGCTGGTGATGGAGAGCGTGCTTACAGCTACTATTCACGTGCCTTGAAGCATCAAGAAAACGTGCCACTTTTCAATAATGCAGGCATGGCATTGTTGCAGGCAGGGGACACCCACACAGCCACCAATTACTTCACAAAAGCATTAAATTTAGAACCCACATCCCAGCAACTACGCCTAAACCTTATTGAAGCAGTTATTCTATCAGGGGATTTTGACCGCGCAAACGAATTAATCTTATCCACAAGCGACCGCAACCACCCCGAATTATTGTATTTCCAAGGTGAAATCCAATTTCACCAACGCAACTTCTTCGGGGCAATGAAGGCATATCAGGCAGCTTTGACACATAAATCCGACCCCGCCTACATCTACCGCATAAGCGACTGTTATATGAGGGTGCGTCAGTTTGAAAAAGCTTTGGGCAACCTAGAGCAAATCCCAGAAAACCAGCAAGATTTGGAATTTTTGAAGAAAAGGGCGGCATACCAAGCACAGTCTGGGGATTTACCCCAAGCCATCAAATCCTTGGAAAGGGCGGTATTAAAAGAAAAAAACCAGCCCGACCTATGGACTGCCCTAGCAAGTTATCACCGCCAAGATTATGATTTAACCAAAGCACATTGGGCAATTTCCCGTGCGGTTGCCATGTCGCCAGAAAGCGGGGCTGTGTTGTTGGAGCAAGCCCGCATCCGCAAAGCCCAAGGACGTACCAAGGAATATCAAGATATTTTGCATAAAATTTTAACACAATTCAAAAAAGATTATCGGAAAATGAGGTGATTGTATGAAGTTGCGTCCTCATCATCTGTTGTGTACCCAAGGTTACGAGGGTAAGGGCTACAGTGAAGATTTTGTTGAAAATATGGACGCTATCACAAGCCATTTGCGAAACAGTAGGGATGCTATGGTTGAAATCGTATTATCCACCGACGACATTTGTAACAAATGCCCGCTAATGATTGGCGAAGATTTGTGCGAGACCAACGAAAAAGTCAAAACCATGGACAGAAAGATTGTTAATTATTTCGGCATCGAGGAAAAGAATTATATATACAACCAAATCATCAACAAAATCAATACTAACATGACAACCACCATTATGGACGACATTTGTGGCGACTGCGGGTGGTACGCAACAAGTGCTTGCAAACAAAATATTTTAGGAGGGGTATGCTAATGACACCACATATCGAAACCAGAGTGGGCGAAATCGCCAAAACCGTACTAATGCCAGGAGACCCATTAAGGGCAAAATTTATCGCAGCCAACTTTTTAGAGGACGCCCAGCAGTTTAATGGCGTGCGGGGTATGCTTGGATTTACGGGTAATTACAAGGGTCATCAACTTTCCGTCATGGGTTCTGGTATGGGCATACCCTCAATAGGTATATACGCCCATGAACTTTATGAATTTTTTGAGGTCGAAACCATTATACGTGTTGGAACGGCTGGCGGTATCGCCGAGGGCATCAACCTAAGGGATATTGTAATAGCCCAAGCCGCCTGCACAGACTCCAATTTTATCAGCCAGTACAGCCTTAACGGCACTTTCGCACCCATTGCAGATTTTGACCTAATTACAGCGACCGTAAATGCCGCTAAACAGGCTGGCAAAACCCCGTTTGTAGGCAATGTGCTAACTAGCGACGTGTTTTACAACGACAACCCCGAAGCCACAAAAAGCTGGCAAAGAATGGGGGTTTTAGCGGTAGAAATGGAGGCGGCTGGGTTATATGCCACCGCCGCCCGCCTTGGCAAAAAAGCTATGGCAATCCTAACCATTTCCGATATGGTTTTCACCAATGAAGCCACCACGTCGCAAGAACGCCAAGAATCCTTCACCGATATGATGAAAATTGCACTAGAAGCCGCAATTTCGTAACCATCCTCCACGGCAATGCAAGGCAGAGGTAACAAAACATTAAACCCAAGTGAACGGCATGGTGTTAGCTATGTCGTTTTATTTTGATTTCTTGACTTCGTCCAAAACATCATGGTATAATTAATTATCGATAAACAGGATTGGAGGACACTATGGACTTTCAAATTACGAAATACACTAGAAGTCGAACTGATGAAGAATTATTGCTTGATATGAAAAAGGTCGCTGATGCCAATAAAGGTAAGCTCAACGTAAAAATCTACAGAGATTATCGAAAAACCGTCGATTCAAATATAGCTAGCTGTACCACCGTTCATAAACAAATTGGCTGGAGTAAAGCAATTAGTTTAATCGGTGTTCAAAAGACCAAGTTTCAAAACAATTCTAAAACTACTGAAATCGAATTGTTGAATGAGATACTGCAACTTTGGGTTGAATTAGGAAGACGGCCAACAACGAGAGACATCAAGGAGCGTAGCAATCATCATAGAGGCAAATTTAATGACAGATTTGGCAGCTGGGGAAAAGCGTTGGAAAGGTTTATCGAATGGGCTAATGATGAAAATTTTGTTCCACCAGACTCGAACATTTTGGAATTAAATAGAAGGCAAACAAGTCGTGATGTAAATTTAAGATTGAAGTATATGATTTTGATACGAGATAATTGTAAATGTCGTGTGTGTGGCAAGTCGCCAGCCATAAATCTCGGAGTGGAACCACATGTAGACCATATTGTGCCGTGGTCAAAAGGCGGAGAAACCGTTATTGAAAATTTGCAAACTCTTTGCAGGGATTGCAATTTAGGCAAGAGTGATTTATTGTAAATTAAATTTTGTTTTTGCGGAGAACTATACTTGAATGTAGTTTGGATGCGGCAAGCAATGCTTGTGGCTTGCCATTTGGCAAATCCACAAACCGCTTGTTGGTGGCATAGCCCTCAATCCCCCCAAAAAATCCTGTGAGAATTTTGTTGAGCCACACAAAGTACTGGATACTACGCCCTTTGCATGAGCTGGAAGTCTTAAAATCAAGAGTGTACTCGAAATTATATGGTGCATGCAAAAACAGGATACATATTCATGCTTGCGTCCTGTTTTTGCATCATTTTCTTACGTCAGTCTCCCTAATTGTAGGGTTTTGTTTTTTGGGTAAATATTTATGATAGGGGCAGGTTTCGTCAACTATTCACATCCCAGCAGATGCTCTGCCAGCCATTTAGCCACGCCGTCATTATCGTTGGTGTCACATATAAAGTTTGCTACCGACTTAACTTCCCCAATGCCGTTTGCCATGGCGACACCCACTCCACATTTTTCTATCATTTCCAAATCATTAAAGCCATCACCAAAAGCAACAATGTTTCTGTTGTCAATTTCAAGATGGGACGCAACCGCTGATACCACCTGCCATTTGGTGGCATTTTTGTTGGCGAACGACACCCGGCTTTCGCCTGTAAAGGAAGTTGCTTTCACATTAGGAAAATGTGACACAACCTCACCAGCCACCTTAGCTGATGGCATTTCCGCCACAATCTTTTGCGTTTGACCAAGGATGTTCTGTGTAAAGTCTACAATGATTGCGTCTTCATATCCCCTCCAACTAGGGTCGGATAAGTCTAATGGTTTATTGACAAAATACCCCTCATCCGTGCGTGCGGTAATATACCCCACACTATCTACTGTTGTTAGGTGAGAAGCTAAGGCATTGGCTTCCTCTCCAATTAGCAAAGCTTGGTGGATGGTTTGCCCGTTGTGGATTGCAACACTGCCCCCACTTGTGATTTGCACATCAGGGGTCATAAAATCGGTGAATACTTTTGTGTTATGAACACTTCTGGCGGTGGCTATGGCAATCATTATACCCTTTTCTCGACACTTTGCCAGCACATCCAAGGTGTATTTTGACACGGTTTTGTCTGTCCTTAACAGTGTGCCATCTAAATCCATTACAATCATTTTGATGTTCATGGTTTCTCCTTTTTATTGCGTTTATCCAGCTGGGACGAGCAATGCTCGCCCCTACCATTTATGTGCTTTCTTCAGCATCGCCTTTGATTTTACGGTTTAAGATTAACAGGAATGTTAAGACTGAAGATGCCGTCAAACCTACAATGGAGAAAATCAGCCCTGCCAGTGCAAAGTTGTCGCCTGTTAGTGGGTTTTGATTTGGGTTGTCGCTGGTATTGCCAGAGCCACCACCACCTCCACTGCCACCATTACCATTTCCGTCTCCACCGCCATTACCGCCACCAGAACCTCTCCCGTCGCCGTTACCACTTCCATCATCATCGTCACCGTCATCATCAGGGGGCGGATTGTCGTTTTCGTCATCTGGATTTTGGAAGTCATCACCGTTGTCGCCTTCATCATCCTCATCGTCACTAGGAGAAGGTGGCGAATCTTGCGGGGGTGGCGGTGGAGTGGTTTCATCTAAAGGCACAAAGCTGGGAGTTATCTCCAACGGCCCTGCGGTGGGCTGGTCATCCAATGTAGGAGGAATTTGGGCGGAATTAGGAGCATCCTCTGGAACATCTAAACTCTCCTCCCCCTCTGGGGTCGCCATTTCCATACCATCCACCGCCCAATCATACAGCCAAGGTAATTCAATTTCCATAGGCAATTGGTTCGGGTTGAAACTTTCTGGCAAATCGGCTTCTTCCAACAAATCACCAAAGGCTTCTTCTTGCTCGGGGGTCAGGTCAAAATTAAAAGTTATGGGAAAGTCGATAGGTTCCCACCTAGCATAAAACGCCAAATTTTCCTCTGGCATGGGGGTATCTGGGGGCAAATCTTCAAAATCTACCTGTTCTCCGTCTGGCATCCCCGCCACCCAACCTGCAAACTCAAACCCCGCCCGCTCTGGATTTGGTAAAGCCGATAGTGCTTCCGCAAAAGCTGGCACACTGCCCATTTCCTCGCCAGCAGGCAGGGCAAAACCAAGCTCGCCAAGGGGTATTCCCAAATCCTCCATGGGGAAGGCATCGGGATGGCGAACCCCCTCATCAGAAGGCACAAATTGCAGGGCAAAATCATCCCCAGGTTGGTTAACGTCATTGTTATTAAATCCATGGGGCATCCCGCCAGACCACTGGTCATTATGAATTGCAGTTGCATGTAGGGTATCAAGCCCCATAGGTAGATGGTACAACGTCCCCGTGGAGGCAGAATTACCCCCGAACATAGGATTTAGCCCAGTGTGACCGCCAATTATATCAATCATCCGCAGGGTGTCCAAACCATCGGCAAAAATACCACCGCCACGAAATGCGGTGTTGTCCAACATTTGCCCGCCAGACATTATTAAGGAAGAATCGTCCGCTAAATGGACAACGCCCCCGTCATGCCCAATATTACCTTGAAAAACGGGGTCGCCACTAATATTTATGTCAGAACTCCCATAAGCCGCCACAACACCGCCATTTGTGGCTGGTGAACCATTGGCAACAAAACCGCCACCCCTAAGATTAAGCAAGCCATTCCACATTTCTACAAGCCCACCTTCAAACCCTTGAAAATGCCCAGCAGAAATATTAAGTGTTGCATCGTCCAGCAAAAAACCAAGCCCATAACCACCGTCAAACAAGCCACCTGTGATATTTAGGGTGCTTTCTGGTTCCAGCCTAAACGCCGTTTCTAATTCCCCAGCAGACAGAACAAAATCTCCACCAATTGTAACACTTTGCCCATCTGCTAATATAATGGTTTCGTCCAGATAAATTTCGCCTTCTAAAATTAAGGGGGCGATTGCTGTGTCAATCAACTGTTGCAAGTCTGCCGAAATCATATCAGCAGTTTCTAGGCTAATATCCACAGGAACGTGTTGCAAGCGTCCGCCCACGGTTGTCGGCACTTGTTCCGCTGCCTCTGCCACCGTCATCAAGTTATAAGAAGCAACCCCAATGCCCACCAAATTAGCTACAACAATAACAAGCAACCCCATAAGTCGCCTTTGGTATCGTTTTTTAGAAATTGCTTTTGCCATAAAATCACACCTTTATGGGAATATGCGTAAAACAAAATCCACAACAAAATTCATTTCATGTATAGGGCGTGCAATTGGAGAATTATCCAGTAAATACGCCATATCAACGGCAGAATTAGCAGACATATAAATCACAACCACAGCCATTACAACCCAAGTGATTAAAAGCCCTAAAATCGCCCCCAAAGCACCGCCAAGTAAGCGGTTTAACTGCTTAATAACAGGCAATTTGGCAACCAAGTTCAAAGCCCGTGACAAAAATACCAATGCCACAATAACAATAACAAAAACAATAACCAGCGAAATGATGTTAATAACAATCCCTGCCAAAAAGTTTGAAATATATTCACCTATATTTAATGCACCAAGGGCATCATGCACAAGCGGGGTGCTGTTATCATACAAAGCATTTATCAGTGCCTGGGGCAATGGCAAACCCTGAATAAGCTCCCCATATGCCTCCCCTGCCCTCTCCTCAATCATAGCATCCAGACCCATCATCCGCCCGATGCTGGCCGAAAGAGAATCAAAAAGACCATCTATGCCACGTAAAAACCGCCCCACATGAGGGTACAATAAATTAGTAAGAAAAATAGCAAGTATAAAATTTACAAAACCAAGCACCGTGCGGATAAACCCCCGCCAAGCACCACCTATTATGCACAAAGCCATTATGGCTATCACCAAAAAATCTAACCAAGTCAAACAAAACACTTCCTTTCAAATTTAATTATATCAAAACTAAACCTAAAATTCAACCTCTGGTTTATTGATTTTATGTTTGTACGATGATATTATAATAACAAGAACAAGGAAGCACAACAAAATGAGGGGAGGGATGGAATGGACATAACAAAAATAGGCGACTTCATAAAAACAAGACGCAAAGAATTAAAACTAACCCAAACCCACATAGCGGATGAGCTGGGGGTAAGCGCCCAAGCAGTAAGCAAATGGGAGCGTGGCGAAAACCTACCAGATGTGGGATTTATCCCCGACCTAGCAAAACTGCTGGAAGTTAGCATTGAAAACATTTTGCAGGCAGGGCAAATAAACAACAACACACCAACAGACGACTTAGAAAGTTTTGCCAATCTCAGTCCCAACCAAAAAACAGAACTAATTTCCAAAATCCTAAACCTAGAAGACTACGCCATTACATTAGACGAAATTTTGCCATACAGCGGTATACCTCACAAAAACGCCATCCTAGCCCACATCATCAACCGACGAGATTTCGAGATTTTGGAGCAGATAACAGCTTACCTTGACAACAACATGAAGGCAACGGCATTACAAGCCCTGCTAACAGACGGTCGCTTCGACATAATCGAGGATATTATGCCGACATTTAACCGAAAGCATCGTGACTCAATTGTAAATCACATAATTAAAAACCCGACTAGAGAAGTGGCAGACATATTAGAAAACTTTGTGCCATTCTTTGACAAAAACCAAATTGAAAGATTAATTGGACCGCAAACTTAAAGTTTGCCGAATTATAAGGAGGATTTAACCATGAAAAAAAGAAAAAATATTCAAATTAGATTGCATCAACCAGTTGACTATGTAGGTAGCTTTTTCAGAGTAGCCGCAGGGCTTTAATAACTTAATTAACCAAAGGAGGGTAAATTTATGAGCGAAGCCAGGATTAAAATATTAGAAATGTTACAAGAGGGTAAAATTACTGTTGATGAGGCAATGGCGATGCTTGCCCAAATTCCCGAAGATGAGCAACCACGTCAGGAACAACAGAATTGGGATGATTATAACCGAGAAACCAACAATAACAACAGGCGGGAAAGCAGAACCTACACATTTGACGGATTGGCAGATGTGGGCAGCACCATAAAAAGTGCTTTAAGCGATGCCTTGGGTGCTTTAGAGGATATTGACATTCATATTGACATTGGGGGCGGTGGCAAAAAACAACACATGAACTTTGTTTCCACTCCCATCACAACAGACACCATACCTAGTTTGCGTTTGCTTGGCAAAAATGCACCTGTCACCATTCATGGGCATGAAGGTAATGAAATCCACATAAACGCTAAATATTCAGCAAAGTCCCGTGGGGCAACCCTTCATGTACATGAATGTTGCGGAAGTTATGAACTTCTATATGACTACAATGCCGTACGAAGCGTAGCCGTGGAATGTTATGTACCCCGCCACATTTTAATAGAGCAGTTACACGGAGAAAGCAAAAACTCGTCCCTTGAATTATATGACGTGCAAGCTAATTCTGTAGAACTTTTGACGAAAAACTCTAAAATCAGCATCGAAGATGTGAAAGCCCCAAACATCACCGCCCGCACAAGAAATGGCAACATACACGCCAGTGGTATTTTTGCAACCCATTTAGACCTAGAAACCAGTAACAGCAAAATTGATATTGAGGATGTTACAGCAAAAATCGCTCGCCTAATAACTTCCAACGCCAAAATCGAAACAGAAGATGTGGACATCCAGCAATTGTATATGAAAACCAGCAACGCAAGCATTAAGCTTGAAGACGCTTTTGACTTTGAGCCAGAAACCTACACCGAACCAGAGTTCGGTAGCCAAACCCGCCCAGAAGACCGTGTACATACGGTAGTTGAGCGTGTTGTAGAAGCCCACACATCAAATGGTGCGGTGCAAATGTACATCCCTGATGATGTGGCAGTTAAATTGCAAGCCAGCACCAGCAACGGGCGTATAGACAGCACTCTAACCAATCTTATCGCCCACGAAATTAGCAAAAATTATCTTCATGCCACCAGCCAAAACTATGACACATCCACCAAAAAGGCTCGCATTGACATTAAAACCAGCAATGCCAGCGTAAAAATTAAGCAAAACGAATAAAAACACTTGCGCATTCCACTAATTTATGTTACAATATAAAAAAGGCAATCGCAAAGCGGTTGACGTGGACTTTGGTAAGTTAATTAATTAAAATAACCGCTGTCTTGGTCGAGGGCGGTTATTTCTTTGGGAAGAAATAAGCTAGTATATACTCAACAAACTTCGCAAATTCCACGAAGAATATGTAAATTTCAAAACTAGACATAGCATAACACCTCCCTTCCTAAAAAGGTGCGTACGCCAACCGCCTTGCTTCTTTTGATTGCCCTATCCACATAATACCACAAAATCTTACAATTGTCTAGCCAAAATATGGAGGGATATTAATTTGACTGTTTTTATTGATGGCGACGGCTGTCCTGTTGTTGACATTGCCGTAAAATCGGCTACCACCGCTGGCTGGGATTGTGTAATTATTTGCGACACCTCCCACCACATAGAAAAGGCGGATGCAAAAACCATTACCGTATCCCAAGGGGCTGACAGCGTAGATTTCGCCCTTGTAAACCTAATTAAAGCAGGTGACATTGTAATAACCCAAGATTACGGCTTAGCAGCAATGTGCCTAGCCCGTAGAGCTTTTGGGATTAACCAAAACGGCTTGGTTTACACAAATGACAATATAGATGCCCTGCTGACGCAACGCCACACCGCCAGAAAGGTGCGGTCTGCTGGCGGACGGCTAAAGGGTCCGTCCAAACGCACACCAGAACAGGATAGAGCTTTTGAAAAAGCTCTATCCAGCCTGCTAAACCAAATCGAATAGTACATCACAGACAAATGCTTTCGGGTGCTGTTCTCTAGGTCGGACTGTATCGTTAACATAAAAAGGGCGAGCAATGCTCGCCCCTACCATTAAGGTCTTTGGAAGTTTGTTGGTTGAATACTCATAACAGAGTATGTATAAATACCCCACTCGCCACCCTCAAAACTACCAACACCAATATTACGCAAATCTGCGTTAAGAATGTTAGCTCTATGCACAGGGCTGTCCATCCAGTCATCCACAGTTTGGCTGGCAGATGTACGCCCAGCACTTGCGTTTACGGCATTCCATCTAAATCCGAAGGACTCCACAACACCATTGCTACCCCCATAAGGCCCTTCACGATGCCCAAATGGAATAGGTAATGTAGCAAGTTGCTGTGCATAAAGGCGTGATGCCATAGAATTACCATAATCCAATGTAAGCGGTACAAGATTGTGAGCCACACGAACAGCATTAACAGCCGCAATAACCTCACGCTCAAAATCAGTTACACCACCCAAAGCCCAGTATTCTGCAATCCAAGCGGCACGCTCTGCTTCGGTTTGCCTTCTGTTAGACAATTGGATACGTTCCCCTACAGGAATTTCAGCAACAGGTTGTACCGCATCCTCACGCCCCGTAATAATATCTACTATACGATTTTCACCATCCCATTCCACTTCCATGCCAGCAGCTTGGGAAATGGCAGCGACAGGCACCATGGTTCTACCACTTATCAATCTCGGTGACACATCCAACTGATAAATCCTACCATCACCCGTATACATTTGACCTAGAAGATGAGTAGCATTATCAGATGACGGAAAAATACTCGTACGAGGTCTGTTGTCAAGCGGTAGCATTATGTCTGGCACACCATCCATAGTCAAAAACACAGCACGAGCATTAGGAGAATCATCCCAGCCTACCGCAAAACCAAGTTGCTCCATAACAGCACCCAAAGGCACAAGTGTACGCCCCTCTACTATAGTAGGAGCAACATCTCCCGTGCTGATAAATTCACCATCAACACGAATACGAATTTCATCTGTGGTAGCATTAACCACCAAAGCCATACTTGTTGTCATAGCGACGGTCATTGAAAATATCGCCGCTTTTTTCATTAGTTTTTTCAAACTTTTTACCTCCTTATATATTTTTACACCATCGAACTGCTATCTACAGTTCTTCATAGTGATGATGTTCATAAAGGTCAGTGGACATATATTTTAGTCCACAGTCATTGATAACCACACCAAAGTTTTTGCCTGCATCTTCCCCTTGCAACTTCTTAATCGCAGCCGCAACATTAGCACCCGAAGAAAAACCAGCAAAAATGCCTTCTTTTTTCGCCAGCATACGTGTCATTTCTTCAGCTTCCTTGTCGGTAATGGTAATGCAACCGTCAATCAAACTTTTGTCTACATTTTCCACGTGTTTAGCATATCCGCCACCTTGTATGCGATGACACGCCCCTGGTATCACTTCCCCTTTGTAGTAAGCACAACCACAAGGCTCTACGGCATAACAGCGAATTTCTGGGTCAAACTCCTTAAACACACGGCTGTAACCAGTAAAAGTACCGCCAGTGCCAATAAAATCAGCAAAAGCGTGCAACTGCCTGCCACTTTGCTCCCACATTTCCATTGCGGCTGGTTTTTGCGCCAAGGTGTTGTCAAAATTGTTAAACTGGTCTATAAAAAATGCTCCAGTTTCTTTGGTTAGACGAATTGCCTCTTGCTCTACCAACTCAATATCCTCTTGGCTGACCTTCCCAGGGGTAGAGCTTGGGTGCTGTTCCACATAGGCAATTTCGCCACCAAAAGCTTCAATCATCCTTGCACGTTCTGGGCTGTTACCACGGGAAAGCACGCAAATTAGACGATAACCCTTGGCAGAACAAACCATGGCAACACCTGTACCCGTGTTTCCGCTGGACATCTCCAAAACGGTCTGACCAGGCTTTAGAAAGCCCTTACGCTCCGCCAGCTCTATCATACCTAGGGCAATTCGGTCTTTTTTGGAAAAACTGGGGTTAAGATGCTCCAATTTAGCAAAAATGTTACCCTCAAAACCAAAATGTTTCTTAATCATATCCAAACGCAAAAGAGGCGTTTGCCCAATCGCTTGGGTGATGCTTGTGATATATCTTGCCACCAAACCACTCCTAAAGGTCTATTTTAGACCTATTCGTAAACCGCATTTTGCATCTATTTTTTGCAACGCAAAATCTCTCGAACGTTTACGATTTCACGTCGCAAAAAATGCAAAATGTCGGTTTACGAATAGGTCTTTGGGCTGATTATATCAAATTTTGTAAACCGTGTCAAGATGGTTTTTCTCCCAAAAAATCTTTTGTTGCACACACCGCTTTGTTGTGTTATAATTCGGGGAGATTACGGGTCAAACCCGCAAAGGATAAAGGAGTTGTTGGTATGGCAATCACCAGACCCAAGGGAACCAAGGACATTTTTGGCAACCAAGCCGCCCTTTGGCGGTATATAGAAAATATGGCACACGAAACCGCCGCCGTTTTTGGAGCAACAGAAATCCGCACCCCTACTTTCGAGCGGATTGAGCTGTTCCGCCAGTCCGTCGGCGAAACCACGGACATTGTACAAAAAGAAATGTACAGTTTTACCGACCAAGGTGGGCGGGAATACGTTTTGCGTCCAGAAGGAACGGCAGGCACTGTGCGAGCCTACCTAGAAAACCGCTTACAAGATTTGGCGATGCCTGTCAAACTTTACTATATATGCCCAAACTTTAGGGCAGAACGCCCACAAGAGGGACGTTACAGAGAGTTCCACCAGTTTGGTGCAGAATATTTTGGAAGCTACCACCCCACCGCCGATGCCGAAATGATTAGCCTAGCTTATTTATTCCTAAGCAAGCTTGGAGTTGACGATTTAACCCTTAGGTTAAACTCTATAGGAGATGCCGACTGTCGCCAGCGTTATAACGACGCTTTACTCACTTTTTTGCGTGCTAAAGAAGAAAAACTTTGCACTTTATGCCGTGACAGGATGACAAAAAACCCCATGCGGGTTTTGGATTGCAAAAATGAGGATTGTCAAGCACAAACCAAAGACGCACCAGTACCGCTGGATTATATTTCAGAAGAAGCAATGGAGCATTTCACTGGGCTACAAAAAAACCTTGAAATATTAGGCATCCCATTCCAAATTGACAAAACCATCGTACGTGGTCTGGATTATTACACCAGAACCGTTTTTGAATTTACATCCGTCGACTTGGGGTCGCAAGCCACAGTTTGCGGTGGCGGACGCTATGACCGTCTGGTTGAAAAAAACGGAGGACAACCCACAGGGGCTGTAGGATTTGGTCTAGGATTAGAACGCCTGTTACTAATCCTCAGAAACCAAAACAAACTACCCGAAGTTGATGACGGCATCGAGCTTTTTATAGGACATATGGGCGAAGCTGGTGCTGAAAAAGCCCTAAGAATAGCCGATTATCTACGCAAACACGGCATTGTCGCCATAACCGACTTGGGTGGACGCAATGTTAAAGCACAAATGAAATACGCCCACAAAGCAGGGGCAAAATTGGCGATTATCATAGGTGATAGCGAGCTGGAGAGTGGCAAAGCCATGATAAAATCCATGTCAACAGGCAAAGAACACGAAATACACTTAGAAGCCATTCCTAACTATTTTGGGTTGCACTAAAGTACATCCACCATACAAAAAAGGCGACCATCAGTCGCCTTTTTTGTAATCATGGTAGGGGCGGGCATTGCCCGTCCCATGTCTGCTGGCACTATTATTTATGGTTGGACGGTATCGTCCACATAAATGGGACGGGCAATGCCCGCCCCTACCTAACGCCCACAAGTCGGGCAAGGTTCTTTTATTTCTTCCTCATCATCACGATAAGGTTCCATGGTTGTTTTTAGACCTAGCTCTGGGCAGATAAAAATTCGTCTGAAGGGAACAAGCTCTACAACATATTCTCGTTGTTCTTCTTGGGTTGTTTTTGTTTCCATTATATCATCCTCCT
>WQZZ01000045.1 GCA_009780485.1 Defluviitaleaceae bacterium
CCCCCCTCCCTCCTACCTGCCGCCCTACTCGTCATCGCTCTAATTATCATCGCCGTCTTGTTCCGCTTCGTGCCACCCCTCCTAAAAGCATCAAAACGGCGAAAAGCTTTCGATTTGGACGACAGCCCCACTGCCATAAACAATATGTTCATATATCTACTAGAATGGCTGTCAGTTATCGGCTTAGAACACAAAAACGTCGTGTTCTCCGCCTACACACAACAACTTTCTAACCTTGTATCCCAGCAATATTCAGAAGAATACAAGGACATAACGACCCTATGGCAAAAAGCCATGTACAGCAACCAAACACCCAAAGAAACCGAAAGACAGCAAATGAAGGATTTTTTGAACAAAACCACAAATATAGTTTGGTCAAACGCAAACCTTGCAACCAAGCTAAAAATAAAGTTTCATCACTTTTTGTAGGGGGGATTGTATGGCAAAAACATACCGCAAAATTATATTGCCCACACTCATTTTCATCACTCTGCTATCACTTAGCGGATGTCGCTACAGAATTTTATACGATTTAGCAGACAGCACACCATACGAAACATCACAAACACAAGACTCGCCAGAAGAAACAACCGAATATCCCGACCACACACCAACAGACAACACAACACCAACCCCAGAAACAAGAAGCGAGCTATCTACCAACTACGAAACTACAGAATATTTTGACGCAAACCCCGACAACTTCTCCCCCCTAACAATGGAAATCGAGCAGGAAAATGCCCACAGATACGCCACAGAAGAAGGCGAGGAAGGCGAAAACCCCGTAGGCACAGAAACCCAGCAACAATTAAGCACCATAACTGTAGAATTGCCCGCAGAAATAGAAGGTGACGTGGTAATCGGCAGTGGCAGCGGTGTTGTTGGTCTTATAGCCACCTACTCCACCCTTCTCAGACAAGGCGTAAACACAATCTTCCCCTGCCAACTGATGTACATTTACACCGAAACCACAGAGGATTTAGTAACCATCAGCAGAGGCTCAGAAATCTATCAAATGATGGTAAATGCTGGCGGTCTCAACGTCAGTAGCAGACTATCTGCCGACAACCTATCAGTCACCACCGACTGGGTGGTGCGAAGAAACCCCGACATAATCGTAAAATTCGTAAACAACACAATTCTAGGCAACGAAATAACCAACACCCATTCCGCCTCAGAAGCACTATCATCCATAATATCAAGACCAAACTGGGGTGCAATTGAAGCCGTACAAAACAACCGCATAATCCTATTATCAGAGCAAATGCTGGAACTCGAGGAAACAAGACTAGCCACAAAACTAATAATATCCTATTTCATGTACCCAGAACTGTTTGAAGGGGTCGACATCCAAGGTGCTGTCGCAGAATTAATGGGCGATATGGTTGGCACAAATATATACTTCACCCCACCAGCCCATTGGTAATTTTTAGGCGTTGATATTTTTGTTACATTTTGTTATAATATGTTTAACCCTCCGAATACTTCATAAAAAATATGTTTGAAAAGTTTCAAAAAGTGTGATGAGGGCTGTTAGCTATAATTTCGATACATTAAAGAACAGCTGTTTTTCGTGTAGATTTTTGCATAGACGGCTGTTTTTTTGTATCAAAAACAAAATTCCTCAAAAAAATTTTGAAAACAGGTTGAAAACTTTTCAAAATTACCCCTATACATGAGTGAATAAGAAAAAATGGCGGAGGGGTGTTTTTGAAAGAAGCCACAAACCAAGTAAAGATACCAAAAGTTTTTTTAGAACACCCCAAAATCAAATACTTATTTCATGGTCTCATCGACCAATTTAACTTTGAGGAAAAGCGTGCAATTTATTTTTACTACTTTTCAGACAAAGGTATTGACGAAATCATCGCCGTAACAGACATGACCTTCACCCACGTGGAAAGCGTGTTGCAATTGTATACAGAACGCTTAGAAGCCAAAGTAAAATTTTTCAAAAAAATTTTACCATATAACAGTAACGACCAGTTCTCCGTTAGCGAATTGTTGTTTTCGGAATATGAGATGGAAGAGGCGATGTGCAAAAGTGTCTACTTATGGGACTAAAAACGACTTAAATACCCTAATTGACCGTTTTAACAAAGGCGACCAAACTGCTTTTAACGAAATTTACGAGCAGTGCAGGGGCGTCGCACTTTTTGTATGCACAAAATTGTGTAGCAACAAAGAAGATGCGGAAGAAGTTGTGCAAGACACCTTTTCCATCATACACAAAAAACAAGGGGACTTGCAGGGAGACACATTCCTTGCCTACCTCCGCAAGATAGCCGCAAACGCTTGTCACCGAAAATACAACGAAGAAACCAGCCGCAAAGAACGCTTTGAATATGCAGACGACGACATACTGGAAATAGCCGACCTTGATGGAAATTTTATACCCGAAGAATATCTAGACAACAAAGAACAACGAGATTACCTAATAAAAATTATAGAAGAATTGCCTGGAAACCAATCTAAAATGATTTATATGTATTTCTATGCCGAAATGACCATGGCAGAAATCGCTAAGCACTATAATTGTTCCATTAATAATGTAAGCAAAACCCTAAAAAACGCTCAAATATCATTAAAAGCAGAAATTACGGGAGCAGTCAAAAAACGCAAACTAGGCGGAGCCAAAGCCCTTGCCCTCATCCCTATTTCTGCTGTGTTTTTGGCAGAAGAAACAGCCTTTGCCACAGGAATTACAGGCATCGCATCAGTGGTTAGCAGCAGCACAGCATATTCCTCCATGTCCAGTGCCGTAAAAGGCACAATTATAGCTGGCTGTGTTACGGCAGTAGGCATTGTATCCGCCACCTTATATCTCACGGTTTTCCAAACCGATACCTATGAAGAAGCCTATATTTATCAGGCACAGAAAACCATTCACGAACCAACACCAGAACCCGCATTACAAGAAAATATCCATATACCAGAGCCTACAGACCCTGACCCTGAACCAACAATAGAACCCAAACCAGAACCACCACCAGAACCCGCAATAGTCACCGAACCAGAGCCTACACCAGAACCCGAACCAGAACCCATAGACCGCACCCACCAAATCCTAGAAATGCTGGAGCAAGCCCACGGACAAGATGACATTGAACACATAATAACCCACTTCGGCTTTTGGCTAAGCAACCAAATGCGAAACCACGCCGACCACACCCTAAACTTCTACATAACCAACGAGGGTAGCGGTGACATCCTAATAGGCATAGCCACTTTTACGGATAACTACGACAACCACCATTGGCAAATGAACTTCGACCTATTTAACGAAACACCAAGACCCACAGCCCCACTAGACCTATTACAGTTTATGCAGTAAAAGAAATTGACATAAGGGGCAAAAGCCCCCTTCCCACTGGATTGTACCTTTTTCACCCCTCTCTGCCTCCCGTCCAGCCCTATCACATTTCCAGGGCATATCTCCCAAGGACGGTTAAGGGGTCGCTTCAAAAAAGTCTGTGCAGTCTAGTTGGAAGGTGGCTTTTGCACCACTAACACACGACACAACCAACTTGGGCGACCAATGGTCACCCCCACCAAAACATAGCAACACCCAAAAACCACAATCAACACCAAACCACCAATCCACACCACCTAACCCTGGTAGGGGCGGGCATTAGAGCTTTTGACGGGACCCGTCCCAAACCCACAGGCAACACCCCCAAACCCAGAGGCTTCTTCCAAAGCGAATGAAAACCAACCTCATTCGTTTTGCAAGCAGTCGCTGAGAAAAATACAGCATTTTGCCACCCAAACCCAATGAGCTTTAAGCCAGTAGGTAACACAACAAAAAATACGGGTATTTGCTGTAAACTTCACAAAGATTGCAAATAAAAAAATGAAAGGAGTGTTTCATATGAAGAAAATGAAACACAGAGTAACGGCGTTGTTTTTGGTGGCTGTTATGGTATTTGCGGCAGGCTTTTCTTCTGTCCAAGCATACATAATGGACAACGCAATAGTAAATTACGAAGATGTCCAAGAGGACACGGGTAAGTACGAGGGTTATGAATATTACCCAGAACATCCAGCGGATAAGGATGAGGACGATGAGGATTATCCAGAATATCCCAAGTATCCTGAATATCCAGAGTACTCGGAAGATGAGTATCCTGAATATCCAGAAGACGAGTACCCAAAATACAACAAAGGCAACTCCAAAAACCCAGAGGGCGAAAACGTCGTGGTTGTGCCAGATGTGCCAACAGTTACAGCCCCAACAATCCAGCCCGCTGGCATACTGCCCCTTGGCAATGTCATTCTATTTCCAAGCACGATTGACACTGGAGGAACTTATGTCATAGGCGATAATATCATCGGTGATATCACCATTGATGGCAGTATTCTTTATCTTGACGGAAACTTCACCATTACAGGTCATGTCGTTGTGATAAACGGCGGCATATTTAATATGTCAAATGGCGTTATCAACGGCAACGCCTACCGTGGGGTTACAGTTTTTGGGGCTGGCAGTACATTTAATATGTCTGGCGGACTTATCACAGAAAACGTCGCAACTGACGGCGGTGGTGTCTTCGTAACTAATGGTGCAAGATTTGAAATGTCTGGCACAGCCACAATTTACAACAACACAGCAACCAACGCAGGCGGTGGAGTTTTCCTTACGGAAAATGCCGAATTTGAAATGCTTGGTGGCGAAATCGTTGACAACCAAGCCCAAAGCAGTTCCGCTATGTTTGGCGGTGGCGGTGTGCGTTTAAGAGATGCAGCTACATTTACCATGCGCGGCGGACGCATAGCGGACAACACAACCCCAAGCCACGGTGCTGGCGTACACCTTAACAGAGAAAGCACTATGCGTATGTATGGCGGTTACATCGAAAACAATATTAGCGGATTTTCTGGTGGTGGTATACATATAGGAAGTCCTGTTAATGGTTACTTGGGTGGCACATTGCATTTCCAAGGCGGAACAATACTTGGAAATACCGCCATTGTTGGTGGTGGTGTACTTCATGCTGGTCATGGTTTTAACATGAGTGGCACTGCACTAATTTACGATAACACAGCAACCATGGACGGTGGTGGTGTTGCCGTTTTCGATGCTGGCGTGGTTTTCACCATGACAGGCGGTACAATAGAAGACAACACGGCAACCGCTAACGGTGGTGGTGTTGCAGTACAAAACGGTGCAACCTTCACCATGTCTGGCACGGCTTTGATTTACAACAACCACACAATGGAGTTCGGCGGCGGTGTACACGCAACGGATGCCAGCACAAACTTTCACATGATTGGTGGTAGAATTGAAAACAACACGGCATGGACTGGCGGTGGTGTTGCTGTACGTAACGATGCTTCTTTTCAAATGGATGCAGGTTATATCATAGACAATCAAACCACACACTTAGGTGGGGGTGTGTCGTTACAAAGCGGTGCAGTGTTTACGATGAATGACGGCATCATCGAAGCCAATGAAGCAACAAACCAATCCAGCGGAGGAGTGGGTGTAAGAATGAACACGACATTCATTATGAACGATGGTCATATACACAACAATCACGCTTCCCAAAATGGTGGTGGTGTAGGTGTTAATGGTAAGTTTTATATGCATGGTGGTCATATAACTGAAAACACAGTAGATGGCTCTGGCGGTGGTGTTAGAGTTAGCGAAGCTGGTGAATTTACCATGACGGGTGGAAGTATAGGAAACAATACAGCACCCATCCAAGGCGGCGGTGTCTCCTTAACCCATACTGGCACAACCTTTACTATGACCGGAGGCACAATTGAAGACAACACAGCACATCAAAATGGTGGTGGTGTTAGCGTAGCAGATGCAGGCTCTTTCTTAACAGCAACAGGTGGCTATATCAAAAATAATACAGCCATGGAATACGGTGGTGGTATTTGGACAATCTTGTACGACATCATCGACATCGCTGACACGGTTGTGTTTGCTGACAACAAAGCCAACGCCCCACACGACCTAGGTGTTAATCATCTTGGTTCTACCATCATAATCCCTTTCCAAAACTCTGGCGGTGGACAGGGTGGTGGTGTGCAGAATATAAACTACGCCACACTTTCCTTGCCTGGTACACACCCTCTAAACAACTACGACATCAATTTTGTTGGTGCAAATGTTATATATGTGGTACAAGGGCAAGCCCCAACCACATTTAGCCACAACTTCACACAATTTGGCGGTGGCTATCTATATGATAACGAACACACCGTAGAAGCCCAACTAACAACCACACAAAACACCCGTGGCACACAAACTGGTGTTTGGTCGTTTAACGGTTGGACAAAGGGCGGGGTTGCCATTGCAACAGGCGACACCTTCTACATGGAGCTAGATGATGTGTTGCTGGTTGGTACATGGTCGTTTGTGGCAAATGCAACCACAAACCCACCAACCGACCCACCCACGGACCCTCCAACAGACCCATATGACCCATACAATCCATATGACCCTTATATACCCACAACACCCCCCACGACACCGCCAACTACAACCCCTCCGACAACTCCCCCAACGATAACCCCTCCCGACACAGAAAACGCAGAACAATCACCACAACAATCCCCAGAAGCCCCTGCCATTCCGCAACAAGCACCACCAGCAGGGCAACCAGAACCAGCATTGCAACAAGCACCACCAACTATGCAGTCAGCACCCGACATGGTTAAACAACCAAGCCTAATGCTTGTGTACGTTGGCGGCGAAATTGACTGGGTGTTGCGTGGCTTCCATAACCGTTCTGGTGAAACTGTAACAAACTTTGCTATAATTGATATGCCAGGGCGTGGCTTAAACTTTACAAGAGGTCAAATCCCTGCATTTACCAATGGCGAAGGCATTACATTTAACATTCTTTACACAATATATGGCAGTGATGTTTGGCACACACTTGCAACAGATTTAGATGCAAGCCAACCACACAACTTCGAACTGCCACAAACAGGCGATATTTGGTACACTAATATCCAACTATACTTCGGTAATGTACCATCAGGCTTTGGCTTGGGCAATGAAATTGTGTTGACATTTGTTGCTGGAGCAGATGCACCTGACGACATGCTTATAAACAATTTCTTTGTGCATTACGCAAACGAAACCCATCAAGGTCACAGCCCTGACAGACCCGTTGTACAAAACACCCCACAGCAAACCGCACCATCTAGCGAGCCTGCCGTCCAGCAGTCTGTGGGCAACCTTAACCCACAAACCTCTGACAACTTCAACGGCACAGCAACCATTATTTTCGCAACTGGTGCCATACTGTCTCTTGGAGCTTTGGCGGTCGTAACCGCAAGAAGAAAGCAAACAACACGCTAATTACAAAAACTGCCCCGATAATCGGTGGCAGTTTTTTATTACTGTAATCTGCGGTTGTGGTTGTTATGCTGACGGTGATGCTGTATCGGTATCTGCTGGTTGTGGTTGCTTTATTTACGATGATGTTGTGTCGGTATCTGCGGTTGTGGTTGTTATGCTGACGATGATGTTGTGTCGGTATCTGCGGTTGTGGTCGCTTTGTTTACGGTGACGTTTTCGGTAGGGGCGGGCATTGCCCGTCCCATGTCTGCTGGCACTATTCTTCGGGGTTGGACGGTATCGTCTGCATAATTGGGACGGGCAATGCCCGCCCCTACCAGAAACGTGTAGTTGCAAAAAGTTCCAATTATTTTCAAAAAAAGCTTGACAATTACATAGACAGACTGTAAAATATAAATAAGGGCTAAGGCGACAGCCAAATCCCTACATATTACTTTGTAAATGACTTGTATAAAGTTGCCTGTCTGGCAAACATTCTTGGACAGAATAACAGACAGGCAACACCGTACAAGTCCCAAAAAAGACCTGAGATAATTCTAACATCTCTAAGGTCTCATTGTCAAGCACATATTTGCCTTGACACAAGAGAGGAGAATTACACATGGAAACAATTCCAAGAAGATTGGACGATTTGGGCAAGCTAGTATTACCTAGCGAATTAAGAAGAAAATTAGGTCTAACGCTAGACCCATCCCCAAGAGTAACAATAACAAAACTGGATGATGAAACACTAATAATCCAAAAAGCAAAAGAAGGTTGTCAGTCACCAAACACAAAAGAATTAGACGACTTAGGTCGTCTGCATCTAAACAAAGAATTAAGAGATAGTTTAGGATGGAACGAAAACACCTATCTGGGCGTAAACGACGACATCATGGTCATAAGACCACTAACACCAGAACAGGTAGAGCTGGTAAAACAAAAAGAAGAAAAGCGTAAAAGCAAAGCAACAATAGTAGGGTAGGGCTTACCCTGTACAAACCACCATGCACTTAAACAACAAAAAACGACGGCTTTATAAAATTTAGCCGTCGTTTTTTGTTCCAAGTTAAATAGTTTGTTGCTGGGCAGTCAACCAATGCTCCCTAAGAATATTTATGTCCACAGGTACCTGCGTCGGGAAAACTATCAACGTGGTTAGCAGTTCGGCAAATTCGTTAAATTCTTCATAAGTCATTTCAAAAAATGATTGAGGCAACCACATTAAAATTTCGCCATCATCGCCAATGATAGGTGATGCTCCTATCTCTCTCATAAATTCGTATGAACCCAAGTTGCCAGCTCTAAGTGTTCTTGGCGAAAATTCAGTACCATCAAAAACCATCATTTCGCCAAGTCTTTCTTGTACAATCAACTCATCAAAATCGATTATATCAGCACGTCCAGCTATTACACGTAAACCTCCAATTCCCTCAGCGTTTATAAAGCGCTCTTTAATTGCATCATTCAAATTAACTTGCACTAATTCAAATAAACTAGAAAAGTCAAATTCCTCACTATGCACCCTGTGTCTAGCAATGCTTACTTCTGGGCTATATGGTTCGGGTTGGGAAAATTCAGTTGCAAAAGCCGTCAATGAACCCACAGTTAGCATTGAAGCCAAAGCAAACGCTGACGCCACACCACCAATAGTTACTTTTTTCTTATTTGTTGTCATAATAGATGTAATTCGTTTTTTCATACCTTTTCTACCTCCATAAAATGTGTTTGATAAAACTGTTTTGAATTTTGACCGATACCGCACCACGCCAATTATAGCCTCGCTATATTGCTGGCGGGTATCATCATCTGCTGTCTGCACAATTTCCGCATCGCAAGATAACTCACATTGGGCATTAATAGCCCTTGCTATCACATAAATTACTGGGTTAAACCAGTGGATAGCCATAGCAAGCAACACCAAGCCCTTGAAAAACAAATCCCCTCGTTTGTAATGCACAAGCTCGTGTTTTAGAATAAAGCGGAGTTCATCTTGTGCCAAGTCGGCAGTATGTAGCAGTATTTTTGGTTTTGCAAAACCCAGCATCATAGGGCTACCAATGCCTTCGCATAGCAAAAGGCTAATATGCCTTGAAATACCCATTTCCGCCTTTAAGTTTCTAAGCAAATCATTTGATGCCTTGTCTGTAATACTTTTGCTCCATCGCTTCACCCTTTTTATAAAGAAGTGGTGGTTTATAAGGTGAAAACTTACAAAAGCAATCAAACCCACAAGCCACACCACAAACGCAACTTGCCACCAAGTGGGAGAAAAACCTTGTACAGCAGAGTTGATTGGTGCAACTTCGGTTGTTAGCGGAAAATGGATGCTAGACAATATATCCCCTAAATGTCCACTGTTTAATTGGACAGCAGGCTGTGTCGCTTCGCTTGGCACATCCACCCTTATCAAGGCGTTACCCCATTGCGGTCTAAAAGGTATTATTAATCCCACCAATATAATCAACCACACATAATAACGCACTTTTTCAGAATACCGCTTCCCCAAAAGCGGTCCCGCCGCCATATACAGCAAGGCAATCAAAGACATAACCACGGAACAGGTCAGTAACATCACCATAAAGCTGTGCATAAGCCTACCTCCCCTCCCGCTTGCGTTCCTTTAGTTCATTTGTTAACTTTAGCAGTCCCTCAATATCATCATCACTAAGCGACTTATCGCTATAAACCGTAGTGACAAGATTAAGAAACGAGTTATTATGAAATCTCCCCAAGAAGCTACCCGTTTCAAACTTCAAATAGTCTTCTTTGGTGATGGTCGGGAAATAGGTACGCTCTTTACCATGTTTCTCAGAACGCAGGAAGCCCCTTTCAGACAGCCGTAGCATAAGCGATACCACGGTCTGTATCTTCCATTCCCTTTCGTTCCCCAACTTTTTCATAATTTCGGATGTGGTTATGGGCGGTTCGTTTGCCCAAACCAACTGCATGATGTCAAACTCCGCGTCCGGTAGCTTTTTCATCATTTCCATGTTAATCCCCCCTTATTTTTATTTAAGACGGCACGCCTTATATAGTATAATACACCATGTCTTACATCATGTCAATAGGTAAATTGAAAAAAATTAAATTATTTTTTACGACCCAACATAAACCGCCTGATTTGCGTCATCCCAGCTTATTTGTAAATCCAAAACATAAGCAACATACGCAAGGGGAACAAACAACTGCCCATCAACATAACGCACCGCTCCAAACCCACTTTGCAAACTCTGCCCTAAATCAATCTCACCGAAAATGGCATTAATATCAACAAGTGAAATCATAGCCCTCCCATATTGCAAATCAATAAAAGCAGCGTGTACCATTGATTGACTGCTTCCATTGTGACTAAAACTAGCTTCACCAATTACAAAACGATATTTGTCTGCGGTGGCATCGCTTAGCATAACAAACACATTGTCACTGTATCTGACAGTTGGCACACCATCTTCTATACTAAAGGTTCTAACCCCACCGTGCATCCGAGAGCGTCCTAAGGTTACAAGCGTATAATCGTCCACCACTTCTTCCAAAAACAACATCAAGCCAAACATCATCGAGTACGCAAAACCGCTTTCGTTTATGCCAAGGGTAAATGCAAGTTCCTCATTCCCTTCTTCGTCAATGGTACCCCATCTACCAACCCATCTTTCAAAGCTTTCTGGTGCAGGGGTTAGCTCTAACTGTTCCCCTTGTCGCACATTTGGTGCAGGATACCAATACATAACACCATCCACTTGTTTGAAAGAAAAGAACACCCAACATAGTTTCAAAAAATCCATCACCTATAGGGGTAAGCTCTAAATCTATAGACGAGCCTTGAAATGAAGGAAAAACCAATACACCATCTTCATATACAAGCTGTCCAGACGTTGTATACCACCCCGCAAGTTCTTCTAGGCTTTCAGGCACAAACGGCGTCCCCCTGTAAGGGTTTAACGGCACAGGTACTCCGGTTTTTTCGTATACAGCCGCCTTCCAAATAGCCTCCCCAAGAAGCCTTGGCAAAGCCATTCCGCTAACGCTATTAACAGAAACAAAAACACCAATGCCGTTTTCAAAGTCCAAAAGCACATCCGTGTGGTGTTGCAAGCCACCTGCATGACCCATAGACACCGCACCGCTTGCATGGTGACGATACATAATACCAAGACCAATAGTCATCCCGTCTTCTACCGCAGTCATTTCATCTATACTCGAAGCTTGCAAAATGCGGGTTTCCTCATCATCACCATAAACACCGCCATTTAGCATAATGTGCATAAAACGTGCCATATCCACCGCATTGGAAACCATGCCCCCTGTGGGTGTCGCACCCACATAAAGGAAGCCTTCCGCCGCCGTTTCCGCATCGTGATAAGGCAAGGTAATATATGGTCTGTTTTCTGGTGTAATTTCAAAACTACTTGATGCCATCCCTGATGGGTGAAATATACTTTCTTGGGTAAATTCTACAAATCCATCAAAGTAGTTTTCAGCCCCAGTAAGCCTTGCCACCAAAATACCAAGCAGGATATAACCTGTGTTGTTGTATGTTTGTAGGTTTAACTCTTGGTTCTGCATATGTAGGTTAGGTAGCACAGAAAAAATATTGTTCATCGCTTCTCTATTTTGTCCGTCGCTATATCCAAGTCTAAAGGAATCCGAAGCAAAATATTCGCCAGAATACTCATGTATGCCTGATGTGTGGTTCAGCAACATTCTTGTGGTTATGTTTCTATAATCCCCTCCATGCAAAGGATTGGGCAACATACTAAACTCAGGCAAATAAGTAATAATAGGCTCATCTAGGTCAAGTACGCCAGCCTCTACCAACTGCATTATAGCAACAGCAGTAAATGTCTTTGCCGTAGAACCTATGCTAAAAAGCGTGTCCTCGGTTACGGCAACACCTTGCTCCACATCAGCATAACCCAAGCCCCCAGTCCATGTAAAACCGCTGTCTACATCCACAAAACCTATTGTAACACCAGGCACCGAAAACATCTCCATCATAGCGGTTGCTTGCTCCATAGCCACCCGCCTTGTGTTTCCAAACATTTCAGTCGCCTCATCCGCCATTACGTTTACAGGCACAATCATCATGCTTGCCGCCAAAACGGAAGCGGTCGTTTTTTTGAAGGTCTTTGTAAAACCTTTCTTCTTCAATTTCATCATTGTGTTCCCCTCTCAATTTTAATATAGTCATAATCAGAAACGATGTAACCATCTCCTGTTCCCGCCTGACTAAGACCAGTATAACATCGCCCACCTTAAGAGAACCTTAAGAAAACAAGATTGTCAGAAATATTTTTGGCAACTTCACACCAAAATCTGGTAGGGGCGGGCATTGCCCGTCCCAGTCCAACAGACGACACCGCCCAACCCCAAAGAATAGTGCCAGCAGACATAGGACGGGCAATAACGGTTTTGACGGGACCCGCCCCTACCAGATTGTTATTCTTTTGAATTATTAGCAACCACACAACACTTTCAATAAAAAAGCCACAACCGCCAATCATAAGACGTTTGTGGCTTCTTCCTCATAAATATCAAATATGAATAGTAACAATTGTTCCCACCCCAACCTCACTGGTCACATGAATACCAAACTGATGAGCATCCAAAATATTTTTAGTAATAGCAAGCCCCAACCCATTGCCACCCAACCTCTTAGAGCGTGATTTGTCCACACAGTAAAATGGGTCAAACAATCGCCCCAATGATTCCGAGGGAATACCAATGCCCGTATCCCCAATAGTAATTCGATTCTCCGACATAGTAACAACAACACTACCACCCTCAACATTATAGCGAACCGCATTGTGCATTAAGTTGAAAAACGCCTGACCCAACAGCGTTTTTTCCCCTTTCATCGTTAAATCGCCAACAATTTGTACATCCAACCGTTTTAAGCGTATATCATCTTCCAAATCACGAAAAATAACTTCAAAAATTTCTGTCCCCTTAAAAACAGCCATGTCAGCTTCATCAGGTGACTTGCCCATCGCCAACAACCCTTCCACCAGCCCTATCATCCGTTCGGTGCTGTTTTTCACTTCAACAAAAACTTCTTCATAGTCATCCGTCGTCGGGTCATCATCCATCGCTAACGCTTCCATATTAGCACGAATAATCGCAAGGGGCGTTTTAAGCTCATGTGCGGCATTTTGGGCAAAAAGTTGCTTACTTTCAAAAGAACGATGCAACTTGTCCAGCATACCATTAAAAGCAACTGTCAACTGCAAAATTTCGTCTTGGCTCTTGGGCAGGGGTAAGCTAACATCCAATTTATCCGCTTCAATCCCTTCAACCGAAACGGACAGCTTCTTTATGGGACGCACAACGACACCCGCCACCAAATATGCCCCCAGAGAACCTAGAACGATTACCGCCCCAGCCACCCAAAAACTATACTGCCTAAAGTCACGTTGGGTAGCACTTAATTGCTCCTGCAACTGGTCTATTGTGATAAAATCGCCATGTTCTTGCAGTAACATTTCCATGTCTTCAGCAGAAACATGAAAATTATGAAGCCCATCTCGGTCAATTAAGCTTATGTTCGGTTCTTCACGCAACTGCTCTATAGCAAAAGGACTATCATAGCTTACATCATCATTCCTTAAAAAGAGAACCGAATTAAGCTCAAAATTCTCCAAACGTATAATATTCATCTCCATCGGATTTGATATGTTTTGCCTAACATTCATTAGAGAAATTGCCGTCAAAGAAACGGTTAGAACAATAAGGGATACAGAAAAAATAACAGTTATTTTCAGGCGAAATGAAAGCTTATCCCACATAATATCCCTGTCCCCTTACGTTTTTAATAAAATCTTTAGGAAGTTTTCGCCGCAAAGTGCTGATGTGGACATAGAAAGATTTTTCCATTTCCTCCGTGTCGCTTTCCCACACACTTTCTATTAGTTTTTGAGCCGAAACCGTCTCCCCTTTTCTCAACATCAAATACGCCAAAACACCATACTCTTTTTTGGAAAGAATGACAGAATTTCCTCCTACCGTAAATGTTTTGGTTGCCATATCAAGCACAACGTCACCAATCTCAATCTTAGTCCCCGACATTTGAAAGTTCCGACGAAGAAGGGCTCTAACCCTAGCGGTCAGCTCGTCAAAATGGAAGGGTTTCGTCAAATAGTCGTTCGCCCCCTCATCAAGCCCCTGAATTTTATCATAAATTTCACTTCGTGCCGATAGAATAAGCACTGGCAGTTCAGCATTATCCTCACGAATAACCCTAAGCACTTCCATGCCATCAAACTTAGGCAAATTCAAATCCAAAATCACCAAATCATAGTTATTTTCAAAGTATAAATCAAGGGCTTCCTCCCCATCAAAAACCGAATCAGTCGTATAACCCAGCTTCCGAAGCACCTTAACCAACACCTTGTTCAAACTTTCCTCATCTTCAACAATCAACAATTTCATGTCGACCTCCATCTTGTCTAAATTTCCCCAAATTTAATTATATCACAACGAACATTAAGAGAACCTTAAGTAATATCC